>CALVIP010000012.1 GCA_944331715.1 uncultured Bacilli bacterium | reverse complement strand
GATGTTGGCCTTATACTTGGTGAAGATTATCCCGAATTAATAGATGAGTGGGGAAGAATACCTGCTGTATGGGATGCCGTTAGACATAGATGTGATATGGATAAAATAAAAGGAAAATATATTTTAACAGAATCTACTACTATTAGAGATAAAAGTAAAATACATCATTCTGGGGCAGGAAGAATAGATAGATTAAAAATGTATTCTATGAGTCTTTACGAATCAGGAGATTCAACTGGAGAAATATCACTTACTGATATGTTCGAAGGAAAAAAAGTATGTAAAACAGTAAAGATAAAACCAACTTATGAAGGACTTGCTAAACTTATAGTTAGAGGTGGTTGGCCTGAAAATATATCTACTGATGATAATGACTTACATATATTACCTCAAAGCTATATAAATGCAGTTTTAGAGTCAGATATTTCTAAAGATGGAGTTTTAAGGGATAAAAATAAAATGCGAATGCTTTTAAAGTCACTTGCTAGAAATGAAAGTACAGTTGTAAGTAATAATACCTTAATAAGAGATATTGAAGAGGTAGCAACAGATGAAGAATACACTGTGAGTAGAAATACCATTACAGATTACTTAAATATTTTAGAAAATTTATATTTACTTGAAAATCAAAAAGCTTATACAACTAATTTAAGATTTAAAGAAAGAGTTGGAAAATCATCAAAAAGACATTTTACAGATCCATCACTTGCTTGTGCAGTTCTTTCTATTACACCTAAAATATTAGAAAATGATATAAGAACTTTTGGTTTAATGTTTGAAGCTTTAGTAGAAAGAGATTTAAGAATATATATAGAGAGTTTAAATGGAAAACTTTATCATTATAGAAATAATAATAATGGTGTAGAAGTTGATGCAATTGTTGAGCTTCCTACTGGTGAATTTGGAGCGATTGAGATTAAGTTAGGTACAAATGAAATAGAATCTGCTAAAGAAAGTTTAACAAAGTTTTCTAATGAGGTAAAAGTGGAGCCTAAATTTAAATGTATTATATGTGGATTGTGGGATGCAGTAGTAAAAGATGAAGAAACAGGTATTTACATTATTCCAATTACGGCTTTAAAGCCATAGTTAAAATGGCTATATTTTGGAAAAGTGGGTAGTAAAGTTATTGAAAAGTGGGCAATGTTATTATATAATATCAATATAAGAAAGGTGATAATATGAGTTTAACTAAAGAAAATTATAAAGAAAGATTAATAGATGAAAAGCTAACTAAATATTTAAGTGTTTTTGGTGCAGTATCTATCGAAGGGCCTAAGTGGTGTGGTAAGACTTGGACTTCCCTGAATCATGCTAATAGTGTAGTTTATATGACTGAAAAAGATAAAAAGGATTTAGCCAATGCTAATCCAAAATATATTTTTGAAGATTTAAGACCACAACTTATCGACGAATGGCAGATAGTTCCTAGTATTTGGGATGCTGTAAGACATGAATGTGACAGTGATCATGATAAAGGAAAATTCATTTTAACTGGATCAACTACTCTTACTAAAGAAGAACAAGAAGAAGAAGTCTTTCACTCTGGAGTTGGTAGAATTGCTACCTTAAAAATGTATCCAATGAGTCTTTATGAATCAGGAGATTCAAATGGTGAAATAAGCCTTCTAGATATGTTAAACAACAAAAATGTAGGAAAGTCAGTAAAAAAATATGAACTTGATGAAATAGCTGGATTAATTATTAGAGGTGGTTGGCCTGAAAATTTAGAAGTTAGTAAAGAAAATATTGATTTAATACCAAGTAATTATATTGAGAATGTAATAAATAAAGATATACACGAGAGAAAAGATCATAAAAGAGATTCTAATAAAATGAGAATGATATTAAAATCTTTAGCAAGAAATGAATCATCACCTATTGGTTATGATACTATAGTAAAAGATATCGCTGAATATGAAAATGAAAGTGATTTGGTAGAAAATAGAAAAACAGTTGCAGATTATATTAAAGTGCTAGATTCTTTATATTTAACATCAAACCAAGAAGCTTATAGTATTAATTATAGATCATCAAAAAGAATTGGTAAGTCTGCTAAAAGGCATCTAGTAGATCCATCATTATCCTGTGCTTTACTAGATTTATCTGTTGATAAATTAATGCACGACTTTAATACTTTTGGCTTAATGTTTGAAGCTTTAGTAGAAAGAGATTTAAGAATATATATGGATTATTTAGATGGACATTTATATCATTTTAGAGATAATACAAGTGGTGATGAAGTAGATGCTATTTTAGAATTTAAAAGTGGTGAATATGCTGCGGTTGAAATAAAACTAAACTATAGAAGTATAGAGGAAGCGAAAGAAAGTTTGTTAAAATTTTATAATAACGTATCTAAAAAACCAAAATTCATGTGTATAATTGTTGGCAATTTTAGTGCCATTATGAAAGATGAAGAAACAGGTATTTACATTATACCAATAACAACTTTAAAGCCTTAGTATGTAAAGTAATATAACTATTTAATGATGAGGAAAAAAATATTGCTTATGTATTAAAATAGTTGTATAATATTAAGCAATCAATGGGAGGGAACGGTTTATGAAAAAAATTGATTATAAAAAATTATTAAAACGTCTTATAGATGAGTATCCTCATGAACTTGATAAGATAGAAAAAATAGTTTATGATGCAAATAAAAATGGACAAGTTGCTAGAATTGAATTTGATGAAATAATAAAAAGTGATATTTGGTCTTCAGATGAAAAAGCTAGATTATTAATACTTTTTGGTTATAATAAAAGGGAACATGAAATTCGTTATACAGATAGAAAAAATTGTGAATTTAAAACACGTGATTACTTATATACAATTGAACATGATATTTTAAGTGGATTTGAGGCCTTAATGAAAGTATATAAAGATATTGAAAGTCATTATACATCCACTTATATATCTAAAGATGATTCTTATAGGGATATATTTGCTGATGTTATAAAAAAATGCAAAGATGAAAACAAAGTCACTTATTTAAAAGCGATATTAGATAATTTAACTACTGAGGATATTAAAAGATTAATAGCACCATATTATAGTGGTCATATTCGTACTATTTATAATGCAAGTATATTTATTAATATAATTGCATCTAAAGATTTAAATTTAATAAAAGAGTATATTGATTATGTTGATGATATAAATATGTATTTACAAGAAGCAGTAGCAACAGGTGATATAGAAATAGTAAAATTCTTTTTAGATAAAGGAGCAGATATAAATTATTTACAAGATGAAGTAGTTCTTGGAAGATTAACACCTTTAAAAACAGCAATTGCTAATAATGACTATGAAATGGCTAAATTTTTAATAGATAATGGTGCTGATGTTAATTTACAGGTTGATGGTACTAATTTTATTAATAGATTAAACAATTATCAAATAAAAGTTTTTGATAGATTTAATCATTTTAGTCCTTATTATCATAGAGAATCATTTAATGAGGAAGATGAAAAAGCAAAACAACTCAGATATATTAGAGTATCATCTCCTTTAGAGTATGCAATTAAATTAAAAGGAAAAGACTATAAGAAAAATGCGTACGATTGTAGTTACAAAGTTTATTTTAAGGGTGAGACATCTGATGTTAAAAATGAATTATCAGTAAATGAACGTGATATTTCTGAACAAGTAAAAAATAGGGGAGCAATAGTAGATTTAATATTTGATAAATTAGAAGACAAAAAAAGCATAAATTATAATAATTTAATAAATTTTACATTCATAACTAGAAATGTAGAGAAATTTAAAAAATATAAAGAGTATGCAATAGAATATGATTATCAATTTGATTTTGATTCATTATTTGAAATGTATTTTGATTTTGCTTATGAAAATGATATAGAAATGGTAATTCCCTTTATGAATTTAATTGCCAAATATGATAAAGATAGTAATCTATATTCAAAATTATTTAATTATTATTTAAATAAAAAAATAAATAGATTTGGTATATATAAATTCTCTGTTGATGATTTTAATAAAGAATTATTAAATAGAATACCAGAAGAAAAACGAAAAGAAATTTGTTTAATACCATATTGTAAAGATATATATTCATTAAAATACTTAATATCACTTGGCTTTGATATAAATAAAACAGATGAAAAAGGTAGAAACATTTTGTACTATTTATTGTGCAATAGACATGAACGGGAAGATTTAACTGAACAAGAAATAGAATTATTTAATTATTTATTAGATAATTTAAATATATCTATGAAAGATGATGATAATAAAACTGTACTTTATTATGCTATGCAAAAATTTAATACTAAAGATGAATATTACTATGCAAGGAAAGATGTTGTTGGAACTAGAAGCAAATTAGAAAAAGCTGTAGTAACCTTGATTTCTAAAATGACTAAAGAAGATGTTTGCAATGATGATATTACAAAAGCTTTAGAAGGAAGATTAAAATTAAAGGGGAATTATGGTGAGCAACTAATATATTTTGAGTGTATTTATCAATATCACAAGGAATTATTTGGGGCATTAATTGATAAAGGATTTGTTCTTTCTGATGAGATACTTAATAATATGTTTGAAAGTTTATATCCTGAAGATGAACGAAAGAAGGAAAGACTTAAAGATAATATTAATATAGATGAGACTTTAGACTTTTTATATAGCAAGTTAGACCGTAATGTAGAAATTCAAGAACTTGATATTGAACAAGAATTTAATAATTTAATGCATCAAATAGATAGGGAAGACATAACTTTTGATGAGTTTTTAGAAAACATAAAGAAGTTTAATAATCAGATTATTAGTTTAAATCAATTTTATGAGAATAATATTAAAAAAAGATTTAATCCTGAAAGATATCTACAATATGTAAAAGAAAAATATAATACTGTATATGCGAATCTAGATAGATATTTACTATTAGCACTTATTAAAACTGTCAGAAAATTTGGTAATGAAAAACTAGCAATTGTATTAGATAATCTCCCTAACTATGACATAAATACCCGTGTTTGGTATGAAGATATAGGATTAATATATTGGCAATATTTAGAACAAGTAGAGAATATAATTGGTAGTGATAAAGATGGAAATCTAATATATGGTGATGATCGTTTCCATGGTGAGAATGTTTATGCTAGGGATTATGATGAACCTATAGAATTTTCAGGTGGTTTAATTCAATATGCTATTTTAACTGATGATTTAGATTTGGTTAAATTATTGCAAGAGAAAGGAGCAAGTTTAAACTTTTATGTAGATGGAGAAGATTATACTTGGGATTATGTAGGTTCTTATACTATGTTGAACTACATGGAATCTATTATTGGTAAGAAAAAATATAGTGATTTAGATGGCGATGAAAAAAGCTATTATTTAGATTTAATAAATAAAAAGTAGTATTAGAGTACCATAAAATAGAAGTAGAATGTTATATACAGAACAATTTACTTCTTTTTTTAATTATTATGTTATTAATAGGTATTTACATTATACCAATTACTGCTTTAAAGCCTTAGTATGTAAAGAAGTATAACTATCACAAATATTTCTTGCTTTTTTCTCTTATATAATTCATACTAGAATTAGGAAGGAGGATAAATGGTGAGAGGAGTAAAATTATTTGGTATCTTAGTAGTATCAATGCTATTTATAACAGGTTGTGGTGGAGAAAAAACATTAACTTGCACAAATAGTGAAGAAGATAGTGGTATCAAAATGAATCAAGAAATAACTATGACTTTTAAAGATGATAAAGTTACTTATGTTAAGATGAGTATTGATAATGAAGCCACTGATGACACTATTATTGATAACTGGGATATGTTTGCATCTATGTTAGATTCACAATTTGAAGAGACAGATAAAGATGGTGTTAGTTTAAAAACTAATAATAATAAAGATAAACATACTTATAATGTCTCTTTAGAAATTGATTTAACAAAAGCAAGTGATGATGCCCTATCAGAATATGGTTTAGATGGTATTGCAGATGAAAAAGCTACTTATGAAGATACTAAAAAAGAAGCAGAAGCTGATGGATTTACTTGTAAATAAAAAAGAAGAAAAGTCTTTCGCTTTTCTTTTTTTTGTGCTATAGTAATTTATAAGAATAGGAGGAGTTTAAATGACAAAAGGGAGTGCTAGAAAAGAAGTAATAAGACATGAAGAAGTATCAAGCTGGGTATATATTCTTTTATTAACTGCAATTGCAATACTAGGCTGGGTATTAGGTAAGTTTGATTTTAATATAGGTAAAGCAAGTTTAACATTTGCAATATTCGCTTATCCATTTAGATATTTTGTAGCAAATATTATTACAAAGAAATATGGTTATAAAGAGACTATGAATGGTATTAGTTATTCTGCTTGTTTAATGTTACTATTTATAATAGTAGCAAGTCTACTTGGACAACATGATATAGATTATATCCCTGTAACAGGAGAAATATTCGCTTATCTTGCAAGTCAAATGATTAACTTAACTATTTATTATTACTTATATATGAATACAGAAGGTAATAAACTTGCAATACTTGCAACTTATATATTTGCAATGTTAGTAGATAATTTAATTAGTATGTTATTTATAAGTAGAATGACTATGGTAGATGCATTCTGGAGAACATATTTTGTTACTATATTAATAGAGACAATTATTTCTATAATACTAATTAACTTTGATGAGAAAAAAGTATTATCAGCTCAAGTTAGAAGAAAAAGAAGAAAGAAATGAGTAAAGGATTTACTTTGATAGAGTTATTGGCAACTATAATAATATTAGGTATATTAGTTACAATAGTATTATTTAGTGCTAATAAGTTAATTAAGACTAGTAATTTAGAATACTATAATACTAGTGAAAAGATGATGATACTAGCAAGTAAAGATTATTTTGCAGATTATAGAAGCTATTTACCTAAAGAAGTAGGTGAAAAGACTAGAGTATTACTCAGTGCTCTAGTTATAGAAGAATATATTGACATGATAAAAGATGTTAATGATAATGATTGTGATACTATTAAGAGTTATGTAGAAGTAGAAAAAACTAGTAATAAAGACTTTCTATATAAAGCACATTTAGTATGTGATAAAGCAAATTATGAAACTAAGGATGGGGAGTAAGTATGGATAAGACAAAAAAGAAATATATAGTATTAGCAATAGTAACAGTAGTAATAAGTATAGTAGCATTATTAGGAGCTAGTTATGCTTTACTTACTATGACTATAGAAGGAGATAAGAAGATTACTTTAACAGCAGGGATATTAAAAGTAGACTTTGAAGATGGTAATTATATTAATTTAGAAAATGCAGCTCCTATGACAGATGCTCAAGGACAAAAGTTAACACCATATACTTTTACAATAACTAATACTGGTAATATAAATGCTTATTATCATGTATCATTAGAAGAAGAGGCTACTAATACTTTAACAAATAGCTATTTAAAGATGAGACTTACAAATGATGCAGGATATGATAGTGGAGTAGTACAAGTTAGTAGTTATGGGACAGGAACCTTTGATATAAAGAGTGAAGAGACACTAGAACCAAGTGATACTGTTACATATACATTATGGATGTGGTTAGATTATAATGCAGATAATAGTGCTCAAGGAAAAGAATATAAGAGTAAGATAGTAGTAACTAGTTATGATAGGAAACAAGGAGTTACAGTTTCTAATGCTTTACTTAACAATATACCAAAAGATAATCAATATGATGATGGAACAGATACATTTATAACAGGGGAAGATCCAAATAACTACATCTGGTATAGTGGAAAATTATGGAGAGCAGTATCTGTAAATAATGAAGCGAAGACAACTAAGTTAGTAACCCAATGGAATATAAGTGCAGTTAACTATGATGATGCTAGTAGTGCTTTTGAAGGAAGTTATATGGAAGAGTGGTTAAATGATACTACAGTAGATGGCTTCTTAGGTAATTTAAGAGATTATGAGAATTTTATTGTAACAGATGCTACATGGGATGCAACAATGGATGCAACAGCATTAGGAAGTATAACAAGACCAAATGGTACCACAACTGTAACAGCTTCAGTAGGACTACTTAATATGTATGAGTATCAATCTAGTTATACAGGAACAACATATAGTAATGGTTATTTAAATAATGGACTTTGGTGGTGGACTTTAACACCATACAGTTCGTCTGACGTGCGTGACGTGAACTACTACGGCAATACGAACTACTACAGTCCGTCTGACGCGCGCGGGGTTCGCCCATCGATAAATCTAAAATCTAACGTTCGTATCGTAAATGGAGATGGAACGATAGATAATCCATATCGCTTAAACGGAGATAATGATGCAGAACTTTCAGGAACATTACTTTCAAGTAGATATAGCGGTGAATATATAACTTTCGGAAGTGGTGAGAATAATCTATACAGGATAGTAAGCCACGAAAATGGAACAGGAACAAAGATAGTAAGTGCCGAACCACTAAAAAGTTCTGGGGAGTTTATAACAAGTGCCTTTGGAAGTAATACAGCATTTTCAAGTACAAATACAATAGGTACATTCTTAAATGGAGAATATTTAACAAGTTATGTTGACAGTACATATAGTAATATGATAGAAGATAGTACAACTTGGTATTTAGGAACAGTAGGAGATGGAAAATCATATAAATTATCCAAATATACAGATACTAGTATGTCAGGATATACTACAACTACAGATGCTAAAGTAGGATTGCTTCGTTTAGGAGAATTAATGGCAGGCCAATTTGGCAGATATGGTAATAATACTGATTATTGGACATTAACACCATATAGTTCGTCTAGCGTGCGTAACGTGTACAACGACGGCGATGCGCACACCAGTAGTCCTTCGTACGCGGGCGGGGTACGCCCATCCATGAATCTAAAATCTAACGTGCAGATAACATCAGGAACAGGTACCAAATCTGAGCCGTTCGTTCTGACTCTAGGAAGTTAGATGTCAGTAATCTAGAAAATGTATTTCCTAGATTACTGACTAATTAAATTTGGCTATAATTAGTTTAAATAAATTATAGTAGGGGATTACCAATGGTACGTCTAGCGTGCGTAACGTCAACAACAACAACAATAGCCCTTCTAACACGAACGGGGCTCGGCATTTCCTTTTAAACCTAGCATTATAGGTATAACTTATATAGAATAGATAAAAGGAACAGGTAATTTCCTTGTGTTATTAACACTAAAGACTAGATAGATAATAGAATTGTAATAAATATTTATGAAACTATTTATACACTATCTGACCCTATAAAAATTAAGGAAAGATTAATCCTAATTTTTACGTCAAAATCGCTTGACGTTTTTTCTTTTCAAGTCTTTAAATTGACAGTTAACGGAAATAAAGATAAATCTCTCTTAAAATACTATATACTAGCTACCATAGGAGTGTGTAGTAAGTGAAAAGTAGTAGTAAAAATTATATTAATTTAAGAAAAGTAGGGGGATTTTATCAATGCTTTGATGAAGATGCATATTTATTATTTTATTTATTTGGTTATAAAGTTAATAATGATAGAGCAGGCTTTCCTATAAGCTCTCTTAATAAAATTATAAATACTTTAGATGATAAAAGAATAAATTATATGATTTGCAATAATAATGATGATAAAAGTATTAAAGAGTTTAAAAGAAAAAATACATATTATCATTATGTAGAAGTAAGTAAAGAGGCTTATAACTTAGAGATTAAGAAAATTTCTATAGAAAAGAAAATAAAAACAATGTCCTTTAGTAAAATAGAAAAATTATATACTATGATTGAAGAATATGTTAATGAATAGATAAGTTTATAATAGCTTATCTTTTTCTTTTAAATATCTTGACTGATACTATCTATTATGGTACATTATAGATATAAGAGGCGATGTATAAAAGATGGAGAAAGGAGGAAATTTGAAAAAATTTAAATTTATGTTAATTTTGAAAATTGAGAGATTTTTTGATATCAATATTTAAAATTCCTCTAGAGAAAATATTAAATTGAAGGGTTATTTTATTTGAATTTTAAATTTTACCTTTTTGCAATGATTTATAGAGTATGCTATAAGTATTGCAGAAAGGAGATGATGTTTTGAAATCATCAAAAAAGACTCCAGAAGAAAGAATAAAAGAACTCCAAAAAAAAGGAGAGGTATTTCCTGCTAGTAATGATTATATCTATAAATGTATTATGACTAAATGTTTATTCTTTAAAGCAGATATGACTTATCAGATAACTGGTATACCTAAAGATTTAATACTAAAAACTTATTATGAGAAGAATACTGAATTTGTTGTAAGTAATGCAATAGAACGTGGTAAAAGGTCAGATATATTATTTGGTATAGAAGGTTATATAATAAACTATGAGTTAAATAATAGATATAGTTTAGCTTTAATACAAAGAAATGATAATTACTTAGATAAAATTAAAATAGATATATCTAATAAAAACTATACTTATAATAATATGCCAAAGGCCATACAGATTAATTTAAATAATTTTAATCATCTTAATAAGAAAAATGTAAAAGAAGTCTTTAAATCAAGAGATGAAAATGGAGTAATAGAAAATGTTAAATGGGAAAAATACCATTTAAGTTTTCTACAAGTTTATAAGAAATATAAAAAGGGATTAGAACTTACTAAATTAGAAAAAGAGATGTTAATACTAAGATTAAGAAAAATAGAAGAAATAGATAAGTTAGCGGAAGGAGATGTTGAGTTGATGGAAGTAGCTAATGAATTAAAGAGATTAAGTTTAGATATTAATACAGTAGGTTTTTATGATGAAGCGGAAGAGATGGAAAAAATGATGAATAGTCTTAAAGAAGAAGGCGAGATGCTAGGAGAGAAAAAAGGCATTAAAAAAGGTGCTAATAATGAGAAGAAATCTATTGCTAAATTAATGCTTGCTAAAAAAATGGATATACCTTTAATAAGTGATATAACTGGTTTAAGTGAAGCTCAAATTGTAAGATTAATGTGAAGGGGATTTTATATTTATGGTCGAAAAGAAAAATTATAACTATAACCTTGATGATATAGGACTATATGATGAAGCGGAAGAGATGGAAAAAATGATGAATAGTCTTAAAGAAGAAGGAGAAATGCTAGGAGAGAAAAAAGGTATTAAAAAAGGTGCTAAAGAAAGAGAGAAATCTATTGCTAAATCAATGCTTGCTAAAAAAATGGATATACCTTTAATAAGTGATATAACTGGTTTAAGTGAAGCTCAAATAGCAAGATTAATGTAGGTTAATTATGGGTGGAGCATTAATATTTCATAATTATTGGATTTAACTTGTAAAAATAATAAATGTAGTCTAAAATAAGTTATGTAAAATAACTTATTTTTTTGGTTAGGTGATATGTCATGAAAGACTTTAAGGAAAAATTAAAACTAGTCCCAGAGCTTCCTGGAAGTTATCAGATGAAAGATAAGAATGGTTATATTATCTATGTAGGAAAAGCTAAGAACTTAAAGAAACGTGTTAGTAGTTACTTTAGAGGTAATGTAACTGGTAAGACAGCAATGCTTGTCCAAGATATAGATGACTTTGAATACATCGTAACTGATAGTGAGTTAGAGAGTTTAATACTTGAAATAAACCTAATTAAAAAATATGACCCTAAATATAATATTTTACTTAAAGATGATAAGAGTTATCCATATATTGAATTAACTAATGAGAAGTATCCTAGAATTAGAGTGGTTAGAAATGTTAAAAGAAAGAAAAAAGACCATAAACTATTTGGACCTTATCCTAATGTCACTGCAGCTCGTAAAACAGTTAATATGATTAATCGTTTATATCCATTAAGAAAGTGTGAGAAATTACCTAAAAAAGAGTGCTTATATTATCATATAAACGAGTGTTTAGGCTACTGTATTAAAGATATAGATGATACTACTATTAAGTCTATGACTGATGAGATAACGAGCTTTCTTAAAGGTAATAGTAGTTTTATTAAAGAAAAAATAACTAAAGAAATGGAAAAAGCAAGTAATAGTTTAAATTATGAGAAAGCCTTAGAATTAAGAGAAATGTTAACTGATATAGATATAACCTTAACTAAGCAAAAGATAGACTTAAAGAAGAATTATAACTTTGATATCTTTAACTATACAGTAGTTGATAACTACTTATCAATAACAGTTTTCTTTATAAGAGAAGGAATACTTTTTGGAAGACACCATGAAACATTACAGACACTAGATAATGTCGTTGATGATATGGAAGAGTACATTATAAAATTCTATGATAAAAATATTCTTGCCCATGAGATATTAATACCAGATACTTTAAATGCGGAATTACTTAGTGAATATTTAAAAGTTAAAGTACATGTTCCTAAAAGAGGAGAGTTAAAGAAATTAGTTGATTTAGCAGAAGAGAATTCTAAAGTAGTTTTAAATGAAGAGTTAGAGACTTTAAAGAAAGATGATAATAAAAAAATGGAAGCTTTAAAAGAACTTAAAACACTTCTTGGAGTAGATTCTGTTTCAAGAATGGAAAGCTTTGATAACTCTCATTTATTTGGAACATACTATGTAGGAGCCATGGTTGTATTTCGTGACTTTGAACCATTAAAGAATGATTATCGTAAATATAAGATAAGTACTGACGTTAAAGATGATTTAGGAGCGATGAGAGAAGTATTATATCGAAGATATTTTAAAGCGATTATGGATAATGAAGTGTTGCCTGATTTAATAGTTATGGATGGGGGAGAAACACAAGTAAATGTCTGTAAAGAAATACTTTCTAGTTTAAACTTATCTATACCCATAATAGGACTTAAGAAAGATTCACATCATAGAACTAATACCGTTATAGATAGTAATTATAAAGTCTTAGATATTAAAAGTGATAGTAATTTGTTCCTTTATTTATCTAAAATTCAAGAAGAAGTTCATCGCTTTGCAATTAGTTATCATCGTAATATAAAGAGTAAAGGGTTGCTTTCTAGTTATCTAGATTTAGTACCAGGAATAGGAGAAGTTAGACGTAAGGAACTACTTAAAAAATTTGGTTCTATGAAAAAAATGAGGGAAGCAAGTATAGAAGATTTAAGTGAAATAGTAGGAGATACTGTGGCAACTAATCTCTATAATGTCTTGCATGAGGAGGATGAAAATGAAAACAAATAAAAGAGGATTTACAGTAGTAGAATTACTTGTTGTACTCGTTATATTAGGCATATTAATAACTCTTGCTTATATATCAGTATCAAAATATTTAAACCAAGCTAGAAGCACTACTTATGAAGATTTTGAGAAAAATATTACTAGTGGTGTTACTAACTATTTAATAGATCATACTGGTTCTATTCCAAATGAGGGAGAATCACTAGTAGTTGATGTTGAAAAATTAGTTTGTGAAGGTTATGTAGATAATTTACAAGACCCAAGAGAATCAAGTAAAACATGTAATTTAGAAAGTTATGCCATTGTTAAAAGAAATAATGATACTAGTTCTAATATGGATATAGAATATTCTGCCTGTTTAGTTTGCGCTGGTTATAAAAGCCCTGCTTGTTCTAATTCTATTTCTGGTATCAAAAGATTAAAAGCAGATTCAACTTGTGAGGTAGACTAATGGGGACTATTAAAGTAATGGATGAAATCCTTGCTAATAAGATTGCAGCAGGAGAAGTAGTAGAAAGATGTTTAAATGTTGTTAAAGAATTAGTAGAAAACTCTATAGATGCTGAATCTACTGAGATTAAAATAAATTTAATAGACTCTGGTACTAAGAAAATAGTAGTAAGTGATAATGGTATTGGTATGAATAAAGAAGATGCTACTCTTGCTTTTTCACGTCATGCTACTAGTAAATTAAAAGATTTAGATGATTTATTTAATATAAGCACTTTAGGTTTTAGAGGAGAAGCTCTACCATCTATAGCCTCAGTTTCTCACATTTATTTACAAACTAGTAAAGATGGAGTAGGTACAAGTATCTCTTTAAATGGTGGTGTTATAGAAAGTGTTGAAAATAGTGATTTAAGTGTAGGTACTACTATTGAAGTAAGGGATTTGTTTTATAATACCCCTGTAAGATTAAAGTATTTAAAGAATCTTTATACAGAATTAGCTTTAATAATAGAATATGTTAATAAAATGGCTTTATCTTATCCATCTATTAGATTTGTTTTAAATAATAATGATAAAGAACTTCTTAATACAAGTGGAGATGGTAATCTTTTAAAAGTAATCTATGCTGTCTATGGAATAGATGTTACTAAAAAGATGATAGAAATAAGTGGTGAAAATGATGATTATGTTATATCAGGTTATATTGGTTATCCAGAAATAGCAAAGACTTCAAGAAATGTTATTACGACATTAGTAAATGGTAGAGTAATTAAGAATTTAGATTTAAATAGATGTCTAATTGATTGTTACCATACTTATATACCTAAAGATAAGTTTCCAATGATAGTTTTAAATATTGATGTAGATCCTATCCTTATAGATATTAATATACACCCTCAAAAAATGGATATTAAATTCTCTAAAATGGAGAGTTTAAAAGAGTTAATTACTAAAGTAATCAGTTCTAAATTAAAAGAGATATTACTTGTTCCTCATGCTAATATTAGAGATTTAAATACTATTTATGAAGTAGAAGATTCACTTCCTCTTAATACTATTAATTATGAATTAGATGATGAAGAAGTACCTGTTAAAGAAACATCTCCTAATTTAGAAGAGTTATCTTTTGATTTTGATAATGATAATAAAATAACTGGTACTAAGACAGAAGAAGTAGTAGAAGAGGAAAAAGAAGAAGAGACTAATTATCGTATTAAAGAAATGATACCTGTAGGTATAGTTCATAAGACTTATATAATAGCAGAGAACTCTAGTGGTATGTATATAATAGATCAACATGCTGCAGCAGAGAGAATTAACTATGAGAAGGTTTTAAATGCCCTATTAAAAGATGATTATAAAATTATAGATTTATTAGTACCTATTAGATTAGAATATCCTAAAGATGAATTTATTAGAATTAAAGAACATATGGATATTTTAAAAAGTATAGGTATCTCTTTAGAAGAGTTTGGTGATAATACTTTTATTGTTAGAAGCCATCCTACTTGGTTTTTTGAAGGATATGAGAGGGAAGCGATAGAAAAGATAATTGCGATTACTCTAGAGAAAGGTGAATTTGATAAAGAGAAATTCATCTATAAAACCGCTTCAACTATGGCCTGCAAAATGAGTATAAAAGCGAATGATTATCTAGATTTAGACACTGCTAAAATACTTTTAGATAATTTAAGAGGTTGTGATAATCCATTCACTTGTCCTCATGGTAGACCAACAATTATTACATACAGTAATTATGATTTAGAAAGACTCTTTAAAAGAGCGATGAATTAATTAAAAAAAACAGTTATAACTCCAAAAAAATAGTAAATTATTTGATTTATTTGGAGTTATGGTATATAATAAACTCAAGAGGTGAATAAAATGGAAAGAAATGCTATGAAGAGTCTTATTGACTGGAAAAATAAAAAAAATAGAAAACCTTTACTTTTATATGGAGCAAGACAAGTGGGTAAGACATATTTAGTAAAAGAGTTTGGTAATAAATATTTTAAAGATATTATTTATGTTAACTTTGAAACTAATAATATAGTTAGTAATATTATTGATGAGAATATTGAGCCTAGTTATATTATTAAAAATTTAGAAATAGTTTTTAATAAAAAAATAGATAAAGATAATACATTAATCTTTTTTGATGAAATTCAAAAAAATACTAGAGCCTTAACTTCCTTAAAATATTTCTGTGAGGAAGCAAGTGAATATTATATAATTGGTGCAGGTTCCCTACTTGGAGTACATATAAATAAAAAAGATTTTTCTTTTCCTGTTGGTAAGGTAGACTTTCTAACAATTTATCCTATGTCTTTTGATGAATTTTTAATTAATACAGGTAATTCCTTATTACTTGATTCTATAAAGGAGCATTTTGATACTAATAAAGAAATGCCAGAAGTACAACATAAGAAAGCTCTTGATTTATATTATGATTATTTAGTAATTGGAGGTATGCCTGAAGTAGTAAAAGAATATATTAATAATAATTCTTTTATAAGTGCAATAGATTATCAAAAAAATATAATTGAATCTTATAAAAACGATATTACAAAATATTGTGCTGATGGTAACGAATCTAATAAAGTTTTAGCAACATTTGACTCTATTCCTGTGCAACTTGCTAAAGATAACAAAAAATTTCAATATAAATTAATTAAAAGTGGCGGTTCTAGTTCTATTTTTGGAGATGCTATTAATTGGTTGGTTAATGCAGGTATTGTAAATAAATGTGTTAAGACAAAAATTGGTGTGCCTCTTAAAATGTATGAAGAGTTAGATTCTTTTAAACTATATATGAACGATGTAGGCCTTTTAACTAATTTAAGTGAATATCCTATATACTTAATAAAAAATAGAGAAGCAGTCAATGAAGTAATGATTGGAATGTTAACAGAAAACTATGTTGCAACTTCCTTAAAGATTAATAATATAAACTTAAATTATTGGAAAAATGATTATGAAAGTGAAGTAGATTTTATATTACAGGGAGAAAAAGGAAGTATTATTCCTTTAGAAGTTAAGTCTAGTAATCATGTTAAATCTAGAAGTTTAAACAACTACATTAAAATATATAATCCAAAATATGCTATTAGAATATCTTCAAAAAATTTTGGATTTAAAAATAATATAAAGTCTGTTCCTTTATATGCAGTATTTTGTCTTAATAAAGATAATATAGAAAGATAGTGATATTATGATAATTGCAATATTAGGACCAACTGCTGTTGGTAAAACTGCTTTAAGTATAGCGTTAGCAAAAAAATACAATGCAGAAGTTATTAATTTTGATGCTATGCAAGTATACGTTAAATTAGATATAGGTACCGCCAAAGTTACATGCGAAGAAATGGAAGGAGTTCCTCATCATTTATTAAGTTTTGTCCCACTTGATAAAAACTATTCTGTCTATGATTACCAAAAGGATGCTAGAAGTCTAATAGATAAACTCCTAAAAGAAAATAGAAATATTATCTTAGTAGGAGGGACAGGGCTTTATTTAAAAGCTTTGCTATTTGATTATAACTTTACAGAAGGAACAACTTATAAAGAATATAATAATTTAACTAATGAAGAGATACTTGCTAAAATAAAGTCTTATAATGTAGAAGAATTACCACATGTAAATAATAGAAAAAGATTAGTACGTCTTTTAAATAAACTTGAAAATAATGAGTCTATTACTAATAATGGTAATAACCTTTTATATAAAAATACTATCTTTATAGGACTTACTACTAATAGAGATGTTTTATATGATAAGATTAATAAAAGAGTAGATATAATGTTTGATAATGGACTTCTAGAAGAAATAGAATCTTTAAAAGACTATTTTAAAACTTCTAAAGCTTTGAATACTGCAATTGGTTATAAAGAGTTTATTCCATACTTTAATAATGAAAAAACTCTAGAAGAAGTTAAAGATGATATAAAGAAAAACTCAAGACATTATGCTAAAAGACAATACACTTTCTTTAATCATCAGTTTAATCTTACTTGGTTTAATACTAATTATAATGATTTTAATAAGACAATAAATGAAGTTATTAATTATATAGAAAATATTAAACATAATTTGTAGACTTATATATGTTTATTTGATACAATAGCATTGAATTGAAAGGAGATATAAATATTAATGAAATATAATTTTATGCAAGTAACATTTTGGTTTAATGAAATAGATGATTTTAAAAAGTATCAGAAAATCTTAGATGAAGAACTTAATAAGGATTTTTCTCCATTTAATTTGACAGGAGTTCCTACAACTGTAGATTTTATAATTCCAAGAATTACGTCAAATACTATAGGTGGACATACAAAATTTAATATGTCAAAAATAAATGTTCAGTTGATTACTAACTTTGATAATGATTTTATTGATGATTTTGACAAATGTTATGAATATGTAAAAAATAGAGCATTCACGATTTTTAACATTTTAAAGAATAAATGCAATTTAAAAATATTATATTCTGCTATCAATCTTAATTGTGAAAAAGAAGATGCTAACCCTATAGAAAAAATATTAACTAATATATTTAATACTAATGTAAATAGCAAAAATATTTGTGAAGCTGGAGTAAAACTTTCGCAAAAAATAAAAAATAAATATTATTACATTATATCTTTAAATGATGCAAAGATGGTTTCACTTACTAAGAAAATAGAACAAGGAACTTTAAAGCAAAATATTATTATACCGTTAATATCAGAAAAAAAATTAAAAATAGAAAAAACATTATTAGCTTTTTCTATAGAAGTTAATGACAAATGTAATTTTAATAATTTTGACGATTATAATACAGAATTAATTAATTTAGAAGAAATGTTTAAAACATTTTATAACAAGAATATAAATTTAAAAGAACAAATAGATAATAATACAATATTATAATTGGAGGTTGTAATAAATGCTTATGATAAATCAAACAACTAGTCCACAAATATATTCTCCAAATCCTATTGTTGAAACAATCAATACAATAGGTAATGCTAATTGTAATGGCACATATTTAAATCCAGATGATTATTTTGTATTCTATTATGTAAAAAATAAAACTAGCAAAGAGGAAATATTACATTTATTTGATAATGAAATAAGTTTTGATAAAGATGATGAAATAGCAGCAGAAAAGGAAATAAAGAGACTTTCTGTAGAAAAAAAAGGAAATTTTTACGATTATTATGCTTGAAAAATTTATTGATTATACTTATCAGATATTTCCAACTATAGATACAAATATTAAAAATGGGATAAAAGATTTAATGAAACAATTTGATACTACAAAACCTAATTGGTTTTCTAGACCTTTAGATATATTATCTCAAGGGGACATTTTAGATAATATTCCATTTTCATACACAAATCAAGATGGTGAAGAAGTTACTTTTATTACCAAAGGAATGATTTTGTCTAATACATGTGATATGACTAGAGATGAATATATCATGATTGCTCCGCTTATACCTTTTAATCATGATTTTAAAGAAGAGACAAAAATAAATATAAAAAATAATATTATAAGTGGCAAAATGTGTTTAACTAATTGTTATTTAGATAACTATTATATTGATTTTTCAAGAAGTAGTAGTTTCGTTAGAAATATAATCGTCGATTTATATGAAAAAGGAAAAATAAAAAGAATTCATTCTCTCAGTCAATTTGGTTTTTATTTTCTATGTAGCAAGATAGCTGTTTATTATTTAAGAGTAGAAAACTATGATAACTTCAAATCAAGATCTAAAAAAATATTTATATAAGCAATTAATAATTAACACATGCAACCATCATTTGGTTGCTTTTCCTTGCTAAATTACATAAAATATGGTAATATAACACCAATCAAAGGGGTATGTAGTATGAGCAGTAAAAAGAGTGTATTTGCAAAAGGTTATAGTTTTAAGAAATTATTCTTTATATTTGTAATAGGTTCTATTATTGGTGTTTTTTATGAACAAATACTTAATTTAGTAAAAATCTATTTTGCAACAGGGGATATTGTCTGGGAATTAAGAAGGGGTGTTTTATATGGACCTTTTAATCCATTATATGGACTAGGAGCAGTACTTGTTGTCTATTTATTAGCAAGACCAAATTACTCTAATATAAAAACATTTATATATGGAGGACTTTTAGGAGGCTTTATAGAATATTCTATTAGTCTTTTACAAGAAATATTTACCCATACTACATCCTGGGACTACTCCCATCACTTTTTAAATATTGGAGGAAGGACTACTATTCCTTTCATGATAGCATGGGGAGCCTTTACTCTAATCTTTGTAAAACTGATCTATCCTTTTCTTTCTAAATGGATAGAAAAAATACCTGTAAATATTGGTAACATAATTTTCTATATTCTTTTAATCTTTTTAATAATTGATATGCTTGTATCTTGGACGGCTTTATTTAGAAGTGCTATGAGAAGAGAAAATATTGAACCTATTACACCAGTAGGAAGATTATACGATAAAGTTTATCCAGATAGTGTTTTATCAAAGAGTTTTCCTAATATGGAATTTAAAGTTAGAAAGGATAAGTAGTATGATAACATTAATATGCTTAGTTTTAATATTTATAGCAAGTTACTTATTAATAAAAGAATATATTGTTGCCTTAAAAGGTTCTAAAATAACTTTAAAAAGAAATTATGATAATCCTTTATTTGCTATCTTAATCCCTGCAAGAGATGAATCTAAAGTAATCTCTAATCTCTTAGATAGTATAAAAAAACAAACCTTTAAGATAGACACTAAAGATATTTATATTATTGTAGAAAGTAAGAATGATAAAACAGTAGATATCGCTAAAGAAAGAAATATTAATATTATTTATCGCAAAAATCTAACTAATAGAAGAAGAAAAGGTTATGCTTTAGATGATGCTATTAAAGAGATATTAAAAAAGAAAAAACACTATGATGCTTACTTTATCTTCGATGCTGATAATGTCTTAGATAGAAATTATTTTAAAGAAATGGTTAAAAGTTATAAAAAAGGGTATGATATAGGTATAGGCTATCGTAATACTAAAAATGGTAATATGAGTATATATTCAGCATGTTCTTCCTTAACTTTTTCTATGATTAATACTTTTTCTAATAATTATAAAATGAACCATAATTTAATTCTAACAGTTAGTGGAACTGGTTTTTATATCAAAGGAAAGATTATAGAAGAACTTGGAGGCTATCCATTCAATAGTTTAACAGAAGACTATGAATTTACTTTATATGCAACTTTAAATGACTTAACATCAACATATAATATGAAAGCAAAGTATTTTGATGAACAACCAACTGACTATGCTACTACTATTAAACAAAGAACAAGATGGGTTAAAGGTTATTTTGATTCAAGAAGAAAGTATTATCCATTACTTAAGAATAAAGCAAGTAGAAAAGATAATAATTATCCTTCAGTCTATATTGCCTTAGTCGGAGTAAAACCCTATGTTCTACTAGTTATTAGTATTATTTTATACCTTGCAAACCTAATTTATAGAATAATATCAAACTCTATTGTTAAAGTAGAAGTCTATAACTTACTATTACAATTTTTAATAATAGTACTTGCTATTTATATAGTATTATTAATATTTACAGGAATACTTTTAATAAAAGAAAAAGATAATCTAAGATTAAATAGAAAAATGAAGATAAAATCTCTATTCTTTAACCCTTTATTTTTAGCAAGTTATGTAAAGTGTTTGTATTTATCTATAAAAAATAAAGATTTAGCCTGGGAAAAAATAGAACATACTGTTAATATAGAAAAGGAGGGTAAAAAATGATAACACTAGTTAAAGATATAAATGAAGCGGATGGTATTACTCATAATGGAACAATGCATGCAGATGAAGTCTTTGCAACTGCCTTTTTATCTCTTTACTTTGGTAATTTTAAAGTAGCAAGAGTAAGTGAAGTTCCTAAAGATATATCAACAAAAACTATTATCTATGATATTGGAAAAGGTAGGTTTGATCATCATCAAACTGATGCTAGAATAAGAGATAATGGTATTAAATATTCATCATTTGGACTTCTTTTTGAAGAGTATGGTTTAAATTACTTAAAAAATTTAAAACTAAAAAATACTAAAGCCATCTATAATTATTTAGTTAAAGACTTTATAGAAGCGATAGATGCCATTGATAATGGCATTTTTCCTGAAATAAAAGCAATATATAAAATAAAGACCGTAAGTGATGTTATAAAAATATTTAATCCAAGTTATGGTAGTAATGATAAAGAAGATGAACAGTTTATAAAAGCAGTATCTTTAGCAGAATCTATCCTAACTGAAGAGTTAAAAAATGTAATAGGTAAAGTAGAAGCAGGGGTTAAAGTAAAAAAGATTCTTAATAAAACAAAAGGACCTATCCTTATATTAGATGAATACTTACCTTATGAAGAGACTATTTTAACATCTCTTTCTGGTAAGAAAATATTATTTGCAATCTATCCTTCTAATAGAGGAGGATATGGTATTAAGACTATTCCTATTAGTACAACAGATAAAACTAGTAGAGTCTATTTTCCTAAAGCTTGGGGAGGACTTACTAATGATGCTTTAGAAAAAGTAACTGGCATAAAAGGTTCACTATTCTGTCATACTAATAGATTTTTAATGACTGCTAGTGACTTAGATACTGCTAAAAAGTTAGCAGAACTTGCTATAAATATTAATGAAAAAGAATAATAGTAGTAATTAATAGAAGTTTAGGGTACAATAATAAATGGAGGAATAAATATGGAAAATGATGGACAAAACTTAAAAAAAGTAATGACAATTATAACCGTTATTATAACCATACTTTTAGTAGCATTCATAATCTATGCTATTAAGATGAATCTTTTAACAAGCCCAGAACTTTTAGTTGAAAGAATAAAATCATATGGTATTATTGGTCCTATAATCTTTCTACTTATTCAAACAGTCCAAGTAGTTTTTCCCGTTATTCCAGGAGGAGCATCCTGTCTTGCAGGAACCCTTGCATTTGGACCTATAGAAGGTTTTATCTATAACTATGTAGGACTAACTTTAGGAAGTATAGTTGCCTATATGTTAAGTAGAAACTTTGGACTTCCTCTTATAAAAAAATTATTTAAAGAAGAAACAATTAATAAATATTTAAAATATATTAGAACTAAAAAATTTGAAAAAATATTTTTTTGGGGTATCTTATTACCAGGAGCTCCTGATGATTTATTATGTTATATTTCAGGTATAAGTAATTTGACCTTTAGAAAATTTCTTATTATAATATTATTAGGTAAACCACTTACATTAATATTCTACAGTTTATTTGTAAATTTGTTTTAAGGAGTAGTTATGGGACACGTTAGTTATCTTTCTTTTTATGAAAGCCCTATTGGGATAATTAGAATTAATACTAGTTTTTACGATATCTTATCTATAACTTTTGTTGAAGAACAAACAGAAGAAGAAAGGGAGAATCGCCTGAGTATTAGAGTAAAAGAAGAATTAGATTTATACTTTAAAGGAGAACTAAAATCATTTTCATTTTATAATTATTTAATATCAGGACTTGAAAAAAGAGTCTTAGAAGTAGTAAGTCATATTCCTTATGGAGAAACATTAACTTATAAAGATGTCGCTAGATTTTTAGGTAATGAAGAAATGACTAGTCCTGTAATAACAGTATTAAATGAAAATCCTTGTCCTATTCTTCTACCATGCCATAGAGTAGTAGCAGATGATGGTATAGGTAGTTATGTTGAGGAAATAGAGAAAAAAGAATATTTATTAAATTTAGAAAAAGAGAACATGTAAACTAAGAAAAAAGTTCTCTTTTTTAAGTTGAAGTAGGATTAAGACTGTGATATTATTATAATAGGTGATGAATAGTGACACAAACGGTTTATAGTGAAGAAAATATGAGAGTATTACTATTTTATGTAATAATACCTCTACTAG
>CALVIP010000011.1 GCA_944331715.1 uncultured Bacilli bacterium | reverse complement strand
GTATAATTTAGATGATAATAAATATGTATTTATATTAAGAGAAATTAATAAACTTAGGAATGCAGTAGCACATAATTCGTGTGTTTTATCTGAGCTTGATAAAAAAGATAATTTACATAGAGCAGATACACTAATAATTAATTATTTAAAAGAATGTGGTATTGGAAAAGAAAATAGAAATAATAAGCTTGCTAATTCTAGAATTAGGCAAATCACTTATACATTATATATGTTTAATATAATTGTTAGTAGTGAAGGTATAAGAAATAATGTTAAACATGATATAACAAAGTTATTTTATGGAAGAATAATTCTTAATAATAAGTACTATACTAATAATGGACTATTGAAATCCATATATAATTATTTTGACAAAATTATTGAAAAAAATTATAAAGAAAATTTGGATCAATAGTTTGACATAGGCTAATATCTATGTTATAGTATCTATGCAAGGAAAAAATGTTAAATCATTTTTGTAAGGGGTCTATTTTAGGATAGAGCCCTATTTTTCTTTTTATAATAGTTTTTACAATATTTATTGAATCGGGTATAGAAGTATATGAAGGTATGATAATAGTTGAATGTAATAGAGATAATGACTTTGCAGTTAATGTTGTTAAAGGTAAACAACTTAGTAATATGCGCGCTGCAGGATCATACCGTTGTTCTTAAAAAGACCTCGTCCTATTACCTTAGAATATGCACTTGACTATATTAATTCTGATGAATTAGTTGAAGTTACTCCTAACTTTATTAGACTTAGAAAACGTATTTTAAATACAGAAGAGAGAAAAAAGGCAGATGCTAAGAAAAATAAATAATAGAAAATAAAAAAAAGACTTTGGTGTTTTGCCAAAGTCTTTTAACTATCTATTTTTTCTAAAAATTCTTCAATTTTCTCATTAGATACCGCTCCATTTATTTTATGACTAGTTTCTTTTCCATCTTCAAAATATAAAACAGTAGGAGTACCACTTACACTTGTTGTCAACTCATTAAATTTTTTAGCTTCTTCTTCAGTTAAATTATATAAATTAATAGAATAAGCTTCTTTGTCATTCGTCTTTAAAACTGCTTTAAATCTTGGAGAAAATTCTTCACAGTGAGAACATCCTGTTTGAACAACTTCTAGAATAAAACTTTCTTTATTATCAATCATTTCTTCTAACTTACTATAATCAATTTCAGTGATAGTATTAGAACTATTACCACAGCCTGTTAGAAATGCTATAAATATTCCTATTAATAAATATTTTATTTTCTTTTTCATTTTATCACTACTTTCTTTAAGTATTATAGCACTGTTTAGATAATAAAAACAACTTTTTACTTTTCAAATTTATTATTTTAGTCTATACTTATAATAGTAAAGGGGTGTAGCCTATGATACTTAGAAAACCATATGCTCTTTTAATACAATACTTTCAAAGAATACATTTAGTGCTTATATTACTTAGTGCATATATATTTTATAAAATAATTACTATACGTGATTTTGTTGCTAATTTCTTGGAGACTGAAAGTTATAATGCTTATTATGAACCTATTAGTGATTATATTAATCCGTTACTCTTAATTACTATAATTGCCGTGGTTATTGTGAGTATAGTTTTAGTTGTTCTTTTGAGATATAAAAAGAAACCTTGGAAGATTTATTTACTTCCAATTTTAGAATATACTTTTATGTTTGGAATCTTATTATATGTTAGAAGTTATTTTACAGGGTATACTGAGTTATCTGCAATTACACCAATAATGGCAGGACGTGACTTATTAAATATTATTTATTTGCCACAATATGTTATCTTTATTATTTTTGGTATTAGATTTTTAGGTATTGACCTTAAAAAGTTTGGCTTTAAAGACGATGAAGAGTACTTAGATATAAAAGAAGAAGATCGTGAAGAGTTTGAAGTAAATATTGAATTTGATAAAGATAAGATAACAAGAAATTTTAAAAAATTTATTAGACATGCTAAATATGTTTATTATGAACATCGTCTTGTATGTAATACAATAATAATAATTCTTTTTGTCTCTATTACAGGCTATACTTATTATTACTTTGGAATTTTACATAGGACTTATCAAGAAGGAAATACTTTTTCTGCTAATTACTATGATATAACAGTTAATTCTAGTTACTTAACTAACAAAGATAGCCGTGGTACAGTTATTAGTGATAAACAGAACTATCTTGTTATAAATGTTACTGTTAAGAATGAGGCTTCTAAGCGTGGTATTAATTTAGATAGGTTTAGAATCATGAATAAAAATAATGAGTTTCATTATGTTACTAGAGAATATGAAAATTTTGCAGATTTAGGTAATGCTTATAATAATAAAGACTTAGATACAGGAGATGAGACAACTTTTATTTTAGTTTATAAAATTCCTAAGGATTTAGATTCAAGTAAATTTGTTTTATATTATCCTGATGTTTCTAATAAAGTCCTTTTAAAAAAGATAAAACTTAATGTTCAAGATGTTAGTGATGTTAAAACAGTTCAAGAAGTTAATCTTAATGAAACAATGAAGTTTCCAACTGGTGATAATTTAACTATAACTAATGTTAATTTAACTAATTCTACTACTTATGGTGCTTATAGTTGTAGTGGTAGTAGTTGTGGTCCAAGAGATTTAACTCTTTCTGTTTCTAATGGTAAAATATTGGAGTTAAGCTTTACTAGTAACAGTTTTACAGGAGAAAGTTTTGTTGACTTTTCTAGTATATATGCTAAAATAAATTATAAGAATACTAATGGTGAAAATAAACAAATTTTAACTGATAGTTTGGTTTCTCTTGATTATTTTGGTAATTATGCATATTTTAGAATTCCTGATGATATAGATGTGTCTAGCAAAGTGAGTTTAGAGTTCACTTTTAGAAATAAGAGATATGTTTATAATTTAGTATAGAAAGGGTGTTAATGATGAATAAAAAGAAAATTATAAGGATAGTTGTAGTAGTTTTAGTAGTACTTTTAGTATTAGCAATTTTATATTTTGCTTTCTATTATCCAAATAAAGTATTTAAGGATAATGAAAAAAAGTTTATTGCAGCTGGAGAAAGATATTATCAGATAAATAAAAACTATTTACCTAATCAAGAAGGGAGAGTTTTGACTGTTAATCTTGGTACTTTAATAAAAGAAGATTATCTTGATGATATATATATTCCTTATTCTAAAAAAGTTTGTGATTTGAATGAGTCTACTGTTAAAGCGATCAAAAAAGATGGGGAGTTTCAATATTATACCTATTTAAAATGTGGTAATTATGAATCTTCTACTGATCATGAAGGACCTGTTATAACTTTAAATGGTGATAGTACTATTATTTTAAATAAAGGTGATGGATATAAAGAACCAGGTGTTAAAAGTGTAGTTGACGATACTGATGGAAATTTAAACGTTGATGATGTTACGATTAAAGGAGAAGTTGATACTAATACTGTTGGTACTTATGAAATTACTTATAGTGCTAGTGATAGTTTAAATAATAAAAGTGAAGTTACAAGAAAAGTAGTTGTAGAAGAATCACTAAGTAATGTCGTTAGGGAAGCGACTAGTGATACTAATGGATACTATAAAGGTGATGCTTTAAATAATTATGTAATGTTTAATAATATGACATTTAGAATAGTTAAGATAAATAGTAATAATACAGTTACAATTGCTAGTGATGAAGTACTTGCTAATGTTGATTATACTAATGATGGTAGATTTGCTGATAGTTCATTAGATTCTTGGTTAAATGATTATTTCTATAATCTTTTAGAAAGTAAATATAAAAAATTAATTACATCTTCTAAATGGTGTGATGATGTATTAAATGCTGATAATTATGTGGCTACTGAGTGTAGTAGAAGTAGTGCTAAGAGAAATGTTGGTATTTTATCTATTCAAGATTATAATAATACTTTAGCAGATGATATAAGCTTTTTAGATTTTGGTGGAATTGTTTGGTATGCTAATTTAGATTCTAATAATAATCCTTGGACTATGACAGATCTTTATGATTATCCTTTGAAATCTGAACCTATGAATCAAGAATATTTATTTAATGTAAGACCTGCAGTTACGTTAAAGAAAAATACTAAAGTGTTAAGTGGAGATGGTAGTGAAGCAGATCCATATATATTAGTAGAAAATGACAGTGCTAGAAGAAATACTTTAATTAATGAAAGACAGATTGGTGAATATATTAATTATTCTGGATATACTTGGAGAATAGCAGGAATTAATGATGATACTACAGAGATAATTATGACTGGTGTAGTTACTAATGATGATGTTGAACTTCAGATAGGCTATAATAATAGTGGTGCTAAAGTTTATAATCCTAATAAAAAAGGTAATATTGGTTATCAAGTAATTAATGAAATGACAAAATATGTTTCTACTGATTTATTTACTAAAACAAAAGTAGAAGTTCCGATTTATAATAATAAAGTTACTTATAAAGGTAAAAAAGGTACTAAAACTTATAATAATATAGTTACTATTCCATCTGTATTTGACATTTTTACTGCAAAGGGTGATAATAGTAGTGATGGAGGTTATTGGTATATTGATTCATCAAAAGAAGATGGTGTAAAAACAGTAATGTATCCCGCTGGTACTGTTACTTATACAACTGTTACTGATGATAGAACTGAAGGAGTAAAAATAAAAGCTTATTTAAAGAGTGATGTATTTATTACTGATGGAGATGGAAGTTTAGAACATCCTTATACAATAAGTGATTAATGTTAGGAGAAGTACTATGAATAAAAAAATGATAATAGCTTTAATTATAGTAATCATTATAGTTGCATTTAGTTTGATTTTTGTGTATTATAGAACTAACTTCAAAACTAGTACGTTTGCTGTTTTGGATGAGACTGATAAAATTAATGATGCTAAAAAATATGGTGATGATGTTGTTGGATGGCTAAGGGTTGAAGGTACTAATATTGATTTACCTTTAATTAGAGCGGATAAAGATACTGAGCTTTTAAGAGGAGACTATGATTTTGCTTGGACTAATTCTTTTCCTGATGGTACTGGTAATCGTCCAGCATATATTTCTCATAATATTAGAAATGTGTCACGTAATCCTATAGTTGGTGATGATACAATGACAAGATTTGAACAATTGATGTCATTCATTTATCCTTCTTTTGTAAAAGAAAACCAATTTATAGAATTTACTGATAGTGAAGGTGATACTAGTCTTTATAGAGTTTATGCTGTAGCATTATTAAATGATGATCAGAATGCTTCTTTTAGCGATACTTATACTTCTAGTGAACAGAAAAGATATATAAAGAAAGCTAAGAGAGAAAGCATGTATGATATAGATGTAGATGTTAACGAAGATGATTTAATGTTAACACTATTTACTTGCACTAGGTTTTATGGTGCTGATACTAGTTATTCATTTAGAGTGGATGCTAGGAAATTAAGGGATGGTGAGGATAAGGTATATGCAAAAGTAAAGACTAATGAAAATTATGAGAAAATAAAAGAAAGGATGGAAGAAAAAAATGAAAATAGCGAAGAAGTATAAAATAGCATTTTTAGTAGTTGCGATAGGTATTTCATCTTTTTTAGGTACTTTAGCAAGTACTATGGGTGTTGATGCTGCTAATAATGAATGTTCTTCAGGATATACTGGTAGCACTTATATGGACAATATTAGCTATAATGTTTCTGGTAATGTTGTAACTTATACTGGTGCTAATGGTTTGTTATATTCTACTAGTTTTGATGGTACTCAAAGGCAAATAGATGAAAGTGGAAACTTTTCTTTTACTATTCCTGATGATGCGATGGATAGTAGAATAATTGTTTATTTCTATTTAGCAGAGTCTGATGGAGTATGTGATGCAGGTAAAGAAATAGGGAATAATACTTTTTATACTAATACTTCAGGACGAAATCAATTATATGATGATGCATTATGCGTAAATTATCGTAATAAATGGTCTGATAATAAAACTATGAGAGAGGCAGTGCCTTATTGTTTTACAGAAGAGGTATCTGTTCAATACTCTTATGATGAAGTTCGTAGTTGGATTGAGGATGCAGAGAGTCTTTATGAAGCTCAAAGTGGTAGTGATAATATTGTTCAAGATCCTAGTTATACTAATGTTAAAGATGTAACTAAAACAGATAAGTTAGTTTGTGATGCATTTAGTACTAACAACTATGAAACTATGCATAAATATAGTCATAAAGAAACAGAGACTGTAAATAATTGTACTACTACATGTAAAGAAGAAATTGAGGTTAACTTTAGTGATCCAGTGGCTACTCAAGCTGGTATGTGTTTTCAATATTTAATTGAAATTAAATCTAAAGTTGTGTGTGATAGTTATTATACTGCACCTAGACCTAGCAAACCTGCTGTTTGTGTACCTACTGCTTATTGTGTAGCAAGTAATGGTTATGAAAGTGAAAAAGGTGGTCCTAGTGAAGATTTTGATGCTTGTGTTCAAGAATGTGATGGTGGAGAATATACTCAATCTTGTATAGATAAGTGTTATACAGAAGTTTATGAGAATGATAATAGCGATAGTAGTAAGCAAGTTAGTAGACAAAATACTTTTGAACCTATTCCTTCTGTATTTACTACTGATTATAGTATTAATAGTACATCTCAAGCGACTAAACTTGCTAATGGATGTCTAACTCCTTCAAATACTACTAATGCTGAGGCTTTATATAATCAACATCAAAGAGATCCAGGTGGTAGATATTCTGGTAATAGATGGATTCCTAGTAGTAGTGGATGTTCTAGTAATATTGGACAATTTTACTTTAGAAGCTTAGCAGCTACTAGACAAACTATTAATGAAGTTCATGGATGGTATAGTGATAGTCATGGTCAAAAGAAATATGCTGCTGGTTCTAATGGTTTCCTTATAAGGACACAAATAAATGGTTATACTAATGTATGTGATGATAGATGTAGTTGGATTAATAATTGTGGTTCTAATACAGTATTAACTCAATATCTAGCTGATCAACAATATCAAAAAGAACTTGAAGAATGGGAAAAAGCTAAAGAACAATGTGAACAGAAGGCTGCTACTTGTACTAATGAAACTACTGATTATGAGATTGTAGTTGATAATGTTGATAAAGATAATGATACTGATGATGATGAAGAGACATTCTCATCTTCTCAAAAATTAAATGGTACTACAGTTAGTGGTGAATTTCCAGATATGGTTATCTTAACTGATGGTAGTTGTGAAGATGGTGAGGATGATCCTTGGAATTATCATAATATAATTACTTTCCCAGGTACATGGATTAATAATAAGACAGGTCAAACAGTTCATTCTATGGATCCAGGACATGAAGATTTCTATACTTACGTTGGTAATCAATATTGTACTAAATTAAATTCAGTTCCTATTAATACTGCTTGGTATGATTGGAAAGTTAATCAAAATGGAGATTCTAGTGCTTTAACTGATGCTGAAAAGAGTGAAATTGAAGATAATATAGAGATGAATATCAATGGACATATTGATAATTATGGTTACTTTGGATGGGATTTTGATATAAGTTGTTTCTATGCGGTTGGAGAACCTGATACTTCTTGTCCACCAAGTGATCCAGATTATCCAAATTGTGATGATCCTACAACTGGTGGGGGAGGTAGCACTGATGGTGATCCTGACCCTACTGCGCCTGTTGATGATTATACTTTTAGACCTATTTCTTTAGATAATTTATTCCCTAATTCTGTTACTCCTACTAGTGCAGATGATAAGAATACAAATGCTTCTCTTTTAATAAATGAAGTTGAGAGTTTAAGAGGTAATAGTGCTACTAAAGTTGCAGATGAAACTAGAGAAATTGGATTTAACTGGACTTGTGGAGCGACTAATTTGGAAAATCCTGATTATCCTGTTCAACCTGTTTCACTTATTAATGAAATTCAAGAATTAGGTGATAGTATTTATGAGGGTGATGAATACCTAGATTATCATATTGTACTTACTCCAGAGACTATGAAAAAAGTTAGAGATTACAATGATAAATACGATAGTTATACAGAGCCTACTAGTGATAGTAGTAGTGAAGTATTAACTGCTGGTAACAATAAAACTTCTGGTATTACAGTTTATCGTAGTTACTTACTTCATAAGGTTCTTAATAGTAATGAATTATTAAAGAGTGGTTTGATTGGATGTAATAATGAAGATAATGGTACTTGTCCTAATGTGATTGATACATCAACAGCATGTTATAATGAGTATATGGCTCAATCTACTGTTTTGAAAGGGGCTAAATAATTATGAGTAAAGCTATGTTAGTTGTTGGTATAATACTTTTGGCAATTATTACTTTTGGAGTTGTTAATATTGTGCAAAATTATCAAACCGGTAATGAACTTGATTATTATTTATTAAGAGAAACAACCGAAGCGGCAATGACTGATGCAGTTGACGTTGGTTATTACCGCTTAAGCGGTTTGCTTAGAATAGATAAAGAAAAATTCGTTGAGAGTTTTGTTAGACGTTTTTCTGAGAATGTTTCTAATAGTCGTACTTATGATATAGGTTTTTATGATATTAATGAAACACCACCTAAAGTTAGTGTTATGGTTCAATCAGAGACTGCTGCTAGTGTTAATGGAGAGTCATTAAGTTTATCTAATAAAGTTGATGTTATTTTAGAATCTAATTATTTTGAAAATAAATATGTTTCTGATATGACAAGAGCAGGTGAGTTAGATTATAGTGATGTTGACAAGTAAAAGAATAAGGAGGATGTAGATGAATAATTTAATTGTAGGAGTTAAGAAATTTTTTACAAATAAAAATACAGTTACTGTTGTTGGAGTTATTCTTGCTATTGTTGTACTTTATATAGGTTATAACATGCGTATTAATCAAGCGATTACACCTGTTACAGTACCTTATGCACTTGAAGAGATTAATCCTAGTACACAGATAACTGAGGATATGGTTGGTACTAAAGAAATTCCTAGTGCTATGGCAGATGATACTATTATTACTAATAGTGCTGATGTTATTGATATGTATGCTAATGGAGATAGTGTTATTCCTGAAGGAAGTCTATTTTATAAAAGAAGTGTTGTAACACGTGATCAATTACCTGATAGTATTATTTTAGATTATCCTAAAGGATATGTTCTATATAATCTATCTGTAGATATGGCAAGTACTTATAGTAACTCTATTTATCCAGGTAATTATATTGATATTTACTTAAAAGTACAAAATGCTGAAAGTAATGAAAGTGGTACTGTTTCTGAAGATAGAATAATGGTAGGTAAATTATTATCTAATGTTAAAGTTTTGGCAGTATTTGATAGTTCTGGTAATAATGTTTTTGCAAATTTAGATGAGAAAACAGTTCCTTCACAAATTATATTTGCTGTACCTGAAGAATACCATATACTTCTTCGTAAAGCAGAATATTTAAGAGCTTATGAATCTGAGATTATTCCTGTTCCAACAGCTGAATCTTTAGAAGATGAGCCAGGTGATGTTACTTTATCAAGTGAAGATTTGAAAAACTTTATTAATAATGTTACTGCTATGACTGAAGAAGATTTATCTTATACACAACAATAGAAAGGGGATAATTTTATGAACGATTCCATATTTGATAAATTGGATTTTGGACTTTTTAAACCTTTAATAGATAATGATGATATAACAGATATTTCTTATTGTAATCATGGACAAATTTGGATTCGTTCTTTAACAGAGGGATCTAAAAGAGTAGAGATTGAGGGGCTAAATGATGCTTTTGTAGAAAAATTAGCCTTTCAATGTTCTAATGTAATGGGGACAACATTCAATAATGCTAAACCATTTTTGGATGCTGAGTCTACTGAGTTACGTCTTAACTTTGTACATGAGTCTATTGCTACTAATGGTATTGCTGTTGTTATTCGTAAAACTCCTGCTAAGATTAGACTTAATCGTGAAAAGTTACTTAGTGAGGATTATTTTACTGCTAATATTCATGATATCTTAATGAAATGTGTTGAAGGTCATTGTAATATTATGGTAAGTGGGGAGACTGGTTCAGGTAAAACTGAGTTTGTTAAATACTTAGCAAGTCATACTAAAGAAAATGAAAAAATTATTACAATAGAGGATACTTTGGAATTACATTTAGATAAGATATTTCCTCATCGTGATATAGTTGCTATGAAAACTAATAATGTGGCTAGTTATTCTGAAGTTTTAGTTACTTGTATGCGTCAGAACCCTAAATGGATTTTACTTTCTGAGGTTCGTAGTGCTGAAGCGGTTACAGCGGTACGTAATTCAATAAGTTCAGGACATAATATTTTATCAACTATCCATGCTGATAAAGCTAGTGCTATTCCATATCGTATGTATTCACTTCTTGAAAGTGATATTGATGTAGATCAATTTCTTAATACGATATATCGTTATATTCAATTAGGTGTTCATATTAAAGCATATTATAGTAAAGAATATGGTAAATTCCATCGTGAGGTTGATGAAGTAGTAGAGTTTTATGTTGATGAAGATAATAAACCACAAACCCATGTTCTTTATCAGAAAACATTTGGTAAAGCACCTGTTCAGAATATGCCTAGTGAACATTTAAAAGAATATCTTGAAAATCAGAATATATTTATTGATAATTTATTTACTAAAGGGGATTCAATGAATAATATTAATAATGAAGTTAGTTCAGTTATAAATTCTAATGAACAACCACAAATTGGTGTAGTGGAATCTCCTAATTTTGCTAGTACTCAACAGAGTGTTAGTAATTCAGTTAATTCACTACCTAAAGATTCATTTCCTACTGAGATAGTTTAGAAGAGGAGGGGTTTTATGGTATTGTTTCTATTATTAATTATTGCTGTTGTCGTAATTTTATATCGTAATTATAAGGGACAAAATGTTTCTAAATTTATTACAGAACAGGCTCAAGCAATTTATGATAAGTTTGCTCCCTATTCTTATAAAGTAGTAAGGGAGAAAACAAAACAATTGGGGCAAGAGTATACAGCAAGACAATATCTAATTCAAGTTTTGATAATGGGAGGATTTGCAGGTATTGTTACTTATATGTACTTCTATAATATAGTTGTATCTGTGATTTATGTTCTTATTGCTGTAGCATTTATTCCTTATTTATCCTTCTTAAGGTGTAAAAGAGTGTATAGTGAGTTTATTTTTGAACAAATTCAAGTTTATACTACAAATACTATTATGGAATTTGCTACAACACAGAGCTTTGTTAAATCACTTGAGGGTGTTAGAGATTCTGGTATACTTGAAGATCCTGTATTAAGTGATGTTAATCATATGATTGATATGGCTTATGAAGAAGGTTCTATTGATGGGGCTTTAAGCTTTATGAGTGATAAATATCCATATTATATAGTTAAAAATATGCATCAATTATTTTTACAAATAACTAAAGAAGGTGCTAAGGATACTGGAGAAAGTTTAGAAAATATGCAACTTGATATCGATACTCTTGTTGAGAGTGTTTATCGTGATAGAATGGATAGGGCTACTTTTCATAAGAAGTTCTTACAATATGGTATTATGTTATTTCTTTTAGTTATGTTAATTCAATATATGCTTGGTAGTGAAAGTTATATTGAGTTAATTAAGAATATATGGGTTCAACTTGTTCTTCACTTTATTATAATCTTTAATAGTTATTTCCTATTAAAAGGAGAAAAATATTATAATGAGAATGTGGGGGTTGAGTAATTATGGAAATAGTGTTTGTTGCAATTATTATTTTATTTATTTTGATTTATAATAGTACTATTGATAAAGATAAATTTATTAATGATAATAAAAAGTATTTTGAAATATTAAGAGAAGATGATTATAACTTCCTTGTTTATGCTAGATATGGAGATACAGCTGATCCTAATGTTTTGTTTCAGAAAAGAATTACTTATGCAATTGGTGTTTTCTTTATATTTATGTTTCTATTTATAGATGATGTTAGTCTAATAAATATTATTCTTGCTTGTTTAGTGGCAGTACTTATATTTAAAATGCCTTATATGCAATTAAAAAAATATTATAAAGCTCATTTGCATCAAATTGATATAATGTTGCCATACTATTTAAAGAGTTTAGAAATATTAATTCAGCATTATACTGTTCCTGTAGCGATAGGTAAAAGTATTAATGATGCTCCTGATATTTTTAAACCTGGACTTAGAGAATTAATTGAGAAGATTAATTCTGGAGATTCTAGTATTACTCCATATATGGATTTCGCTAACACATATCCAGTTAGAGACTCTATGAGAATGATGAGACTTCTTTATCGTTTAGGTCTTGGTGGTCAAGAGAAGAAACAAGAGAGGCTTTTAATGTTTTCAAGGACAGTGTCTAATTTACAGGCAAAAGCTCGTGAGACTAAATATAAAGAAAGACTTGATCATATGGGAAATCAAACTATGATAATGCTTGTTGTTACTGGTGTTAGTGTTATGATTGTAATATTAGCGTCAATGTTAACAACAATTGCATAAATTTAGTTACAAAGTATTAAATATTTGGTATAATTAATTTTGTAAGATATGAAAGGAGAGATTTAATTTATGAAAGAAGCGACTGGAGAATTAAATATGACTATTGTTACTATTGTAATGATTGGTGTTATTGCAGCATTTTTTGCTTTATTTTGGCCAACAATACGTGACAGTATTCAAAATACATGGAATGATAATGCTACTAGCCAAGATGAATTAATAAAAGATCCAATGGCTGGATAATAAAATACTATTTAGTTAGGGTGTGATTAATAATGAGAGATGCGATAGGTCAAGTTTTTACATTGCAAATAATTTTAGCTTTTGTGCTTTTAATTAATGGATATATGGCTTATTCTGTTAATTATACTAGAGCATTTCGAGTTAAGAATCAAATAGTTAATATTATTGAACAATATGAAGGTCCTTATAATGATGAAGGTATTGATAAAATTAATGAGTATATAGATAGAATGGCTTATGATGTTAATAATCAACAGATGCTTAATTTTCAAAATGATAATGGTGATGCTGTTTGTCCAGGGTATAATGGATGGTGTTATGTTGAACATGATGTAAGTGTTAATGATGCTGATGGAGAAAGAAATGGTAAGTATTATTCAATTGTTACTTTTGTTAATATAGATATTCCTGTGATTAATAATATATTAGGACTTGGGAATTTCTTACAAGTAGTTGGTGAGACTAGAACGATTTATGAATAAGGGGAAGTGATGAAATGAACGTTATAATTGCTAATGAAGCGAAAGCGATGCTTTCTACATTAGATATAGATGTTATTAAAAGTGTAGATGGTGTTCATACAGCTGATGAAATAGTTGAGATGTTCAAAAACTTCTTTTATGCAAGAATGATTTTAGATATTACTGCTATTAAAGATTATGAAGATATTACTAATATACAGAAGATATCTATTGGTCTTGATGCAGATAAAATCATTCTTGTGCTTCCTAATAATGAGGCATCAACTTCTAGTAGCTATTTATCTAAGATAATATCTATGGGTATTTATAACTTTACTACTACTGTAGATGGGGTTAAATACTTTTTAGAACATCCTAATACTTATAAAGATGTTGCTCATATACAACAATTAAATGATTTATCTAGTACTATTAGTGAAAAAGTAGTAGCTGGTTCTAGAATAATAGGAATTAAGAATGTTACTGATCATGCTGGTAGTACTACTTTGATTTATATGTTAAAGAAAGAATTAGAACAGACTTATGGTATGAGTGTTGTTGCTATTGAAGTTAATAAACATGATTTTCTTTACTTTAATAGTCATAATATGATTTCTGTTGATGATGAACATTTAATGACTGAGATTGTTAAGCATAAAGATGTAGCGATAATATTAATAGATTTAAATGATTCTAGTAATGAGGGAGCTTGTAATGATGTTTTGTATTTAATAGAGCCTTCTAGTATTAGATTAAATAAGTTAATGAAAAGAGATAGACGTATATTTGAGGAGTTAAAGGGAAGAAAAATAGTCCTTAATATGAGTTTACTTTCTAATAGTGATATTATGGATTTTGAATATGAAGGTAAGACTAAAGTCTTTTATAATATACCTCCTCTTAATGATAGAGTTAAAAATCCTGTTCTTAGTGATTTTTTAACTAAAATTGGACTTATTAATAAGACAAGAGAAGAGAAAGATGGAGGGAAAATATTTGGGTTATTTAAAAGATAATAATTGACAAATATTAATAATTTGTATATGATTATTGTAGTAAAGGAGAATGTTTATGAATATGATGTTAATGAATATGGTACAAGTTTTAGATGCTGCAGATGTTAATCCTGATTCAGCGTGTAGAGGTTTTGACTTTGTAATTAGAATTATTAAGAATGGTTTATTTCCTGTTTTACAGATAGGTATTCCAATTATTTTGGTTGTTTTAGGTACTTTAGATTTAGGTAAGGCAGTTATAAGTAGTGATGATAAAGCAGTTAAAGAAGCACAGTCTAAATTAATTAAGAGATGTATTTATGCAATATTAGTATTCTTTATTGTTACACTTCTTAATTTATTATTTACAATGATTGGTAATATTGCTGGAGATGATGCACCTGGATTGCAGTCTTGGAGTGCTTGTTGGAATAGCATTGATTAATAGGAATAGCAATTTAATTGCTTTTTTTCTTTAAGGAATGATTATATGGTTCAAATATTAGATAGTATAGTAAATGTTGATAGTGCTTGTTATGGGTTTGACTTTTTAGTAAGGATTATTAAAGATGGGGTATTTCCAATATTACAGATAGTAATACCTATTATTTTATTTGTGCTTTGTACTTTTGATTTAGGTAAGGCAGTTATAGGTAGTGATGATAAAGAAAATAAAAAGCTTTTAAAAAGAATAGTTAGAAGACTTGTTTATGCAATATTAATATTCTTTTTTATAACTGTTCTTAATTTAATATTTACTATGGTAGGAAGTATTACAGAAAATGATACCTTAGTTAAATGGAGTGAGTGTTGGAATAATCCAATGGAACTGTAAAAAAATATTTAGAATAGCATGTATTAATTGCTATTTTTTTCATCTGATGATATACTAATATCATGATTGAGGTGGAACTTAGTATGAAGAAGAAATTATTATTATCTTTTATAATATTATTTTGTATTATGATAATGCCTATGGGAGTAGAGGCTAAAACTAGTAAAAAATGTGAATATTATGTTAATGAAAACCAACTTGGTCAGAATTCTTCTGGTGGTACTATAAATTGTACTTTTACAATTGGAGACCCTTTTTTCTTTGGCATTTGGGGCAAAGGAGCTTTTTCTTACAGCTGTAAATATAAAAAGGGTTCTGATGAAAATATGACTATATTAATAGGAAATTATAATTCTGAAAAGAATACTGGCTTTAATTTAGAAGAGTGGTTTAGAAAGAATGAGTCTTGTCCTAGGTATTTAGTTTTTAACCAAAGTGAGGCATCTTCTAGAGGTTCTACATATGCTGCAAATACCAATAAACAGGTTGATAAAATTAGAAAGAAATATGGTCAAATGTTTACTCCTTATCTTGAGTCTAGTATAAGAGATGAAGAAATTAAAGATAATCCTGATAGTGAGGCGGCCCAAGCTTGTACAAGTAAAAAAGAAGATTTAGAAGCAGCAATGGCATTGTTAGAAGGTAATAGAAATAAATTAATAGAAAAGGGATGTCAAAATTATGAATTAACAGAAGAGGAACGTGATACGGTAGCCAGTCCTGATAAAATACAATTAGGCCGTGAATGTAAACAAATTACTGATAATTATAATATTACAGTAGCTTCTGCTAGAAGTACATTAAATGATTATGTAAATTCTGGGTGTTTGGATGAAGAAAGTGCTGAATATGAAGAATATAAAAATAAAATAAAAGGTTTAGAAGAAGAAGTTGAGAAAATAGATGATAATATAGATGAGCAAAATGGAGTATATGACGATGAGTGGGAAGAGTTAGGTGAGGATATAGGTAGTGGAGATTTTGGTAATCCTGTTAGTTGTCCAGATATTATAAATATGGAGGAAGGGCATATTGGATGGATACTTAATACAATATTAAATTATATAAAAATAATAGGACCTATTTTAGTCGTATTACTAAGTGCAATTGATTTTATAAAAGCTGTCGTAGGTACTGATGAGAAAGCGATGAAAGATGCTCAAAGTAAACTAGTTATAAGACTAGTAGCAACGGTATGTTTATTTTTAGTACCTACATTAATACAATTGCTATTATCATTTATTAATGCAACTAATTGTACATTTAGTTAATATTATAAATTGATATTATAGTACTTTTTTAATAAAAAAGTTAAAAAGGAAGTGATAAGATTATGGGTAATCCTGGTTTTCTTGGCGATTTTATTAGAGGTTTTTTTTCAATGTTAGATAGTGTCGGTTATTTCTTTTTGAGTGGTATATTTGATATATTTTTTACAGTTGTAAATGCAGAAATATTTCAAGGTGATATATTAAATACTTTTTATACTAGGATTCAACTAATATTGGGAATTTTTATGACTTTTAGAATATCCATTACATTATTACAAATTATAGTTAATCCTGATATGTTTAAAGATAAACAAAAAGGAGCGGGTTCTCTTGTTATGAGGATTGTTGTTATGCTAATTATGCTTACTCTTGTTGCACCAATTACTATTCCAAAAAATGCAATAGAAAATAATCCTCTTAACGAAAAAATAGCTTCAAATGGAATTTTATTTGGTTTTTTATATCAATTTCAAAATAGCGTTGTTGAAGATAATATTTTAGGAAAATTAATTCTTGGTTCTAAAACTGATAGTACAACACAAAGTGGTGCACAATTACCAGGAATGAGTGCTATTGGAGATGTACTAACAGCTGATATTGCAAGAAGTTTTATTATTCCAACGCGAAATGATGGTTATGAAAATGTCGAAATTACAGAAACAAATTATGAAGAAGCGCTAGCTTGTCCTACTGAAGTTAGACCTTATTATAATACTACGGGGCAACTTACTTCAGGTGCTTTGATATCTCATATAAATGATACATGTAATGCAACAGGTGGAGAAAAGTATATATTTGATTATACTATTTTAGGGGGACTTATAGTTTCAATAATTATGACAATTATTATTATAGGATTTACTCTTGATGTAGCAGTAAGGGCGATTAAACTTGCTTTACTTAGATTAATTGCACCTGTTCCTATTATTTCTTATATTAGTCCAGGGCAAGAAAAAGATGGTGCTTTTGGTAACTGGGTTAAGACTTTAACTTCTACTTATTTGAGCTTATTTATTAGATTAATAATTATCTATTTTGGTATATATTTAATAATTATATTAAGAGAAGGTGATTTAGTTTCTTGGGTACATACATCTAATGCTTTTACTACTGGACTTGCTAATATATTTATTATAATTGGTATTTTGGTATTTATGAAGGATGCTCCTAAGTTTTTTCAAGATATGCTTGGTATAAAAGGCGATGGAAAGTTATTTAGTGGTATTGGTACTATGTTAGGTGCTGCGGCTTTAACTGGTGGACTTGTTGGTTCTGTTGCAACTGGTGTTAGGGCTGGATGGCAAGAAGGTCAGGAATATAGAGATGGAGCTGGTGGAAAGCTTAGTCAATTTGGTAGGGGGGCATTATCTGTTTTAAGAGCTGGTGCTTCTGGTGTTGCTGGTGGTATCGGAGGTGCTTATATTGGTGGTAAGACTTTTGCTACTACTGACAAAAAAGTACCTGGTGCTGTTTATTCGGCTATGCAAAGAAATATGACTAGACGTGCTGCGCATTCAACTCTTTTTGGTAGGGGCATTGATAAATTTTCAAGTGCTATGACAGGAATGTCTCCTGTTGATAGAATGGATCAGCAAGTTGAAGGTTATAATGAAGCTTCAAGCTTAGTTAAGAGTATTATAAGTAAAGCTGATGCTGATAGTATATGGGAAACTGGTTATGTGGATGAAAATGGAAAGAATCTTTCTGTAAAAGCTTTGAAAAAGGAATATGACCTTTTACAAAATTCTGATGGTATTGATAGAGCTACTTTGGCAGCTGCAAGAGACCGTTATGAGGATGCTCGAGATAGATTAGTAGGAGCTGCTATTTCTGAACAATATACTACTGGTCCTTTTGGTTCACAAATGCAAATTGATTATAAGAATCTTCGTGCTATTAATAGAAGTCGTAGCTTAAACTTGTTTGGTGATGTTGATAAGTATTTAGATAAAGAAAATGTTACACAAGAAGATGTTGATAATGCAGTTAAGATGTTCAAAGCTGTTCAGTTCAATGCTGCAGATGCTGCTCGTAATACTAAAAATACAACTAAATATAGTTCTCGTAAAGCTAATCAACAATATTCTAAACAATAAAAAGGAGTGTGATATATAGTGAATAATTATTTAATACCTGCTAATACAAAGAGTGGGAAGCTTATTTTAGGTATTTTTAAACCTTTTGATTTAATATTACTTGGGACTGGGGTTTTGATTACATTAACATTTTTAATGACTTTTCCAGTATCTTCTAATTGGCAAGTTATTATTATAGTTTTACCAGGGTTAATTAGTGCTTTTCTAGTTATTCCTATACCTAATTATCATAATATTTTAACAATTATTATAGAGGCTTATACCTTCTTTACTAATAGAAGAAGATATATATGGAAAGGTTGGTGTGTTAAAGATGTCAAAGATGTCCAAAACAACAAGTAGTCAATATACTGAAGATTGGTTGCCTATTACTGGTATTCAAAATGGTTATATAATTTGTGAAGGTAAACAGAAAGTTACTGGAGTTAAAATTACTCCTCGTAATATCTTTATTCTAGATCAACAAGATCAAGATAATGTTATGATTAGTCTTAAAAACTTTTATAATATGATTGATTTTGAGTTTTGGTTAGTTGTTGCTGATAGACCTGTTGATATTTCTGTTTATATGTCACAATTACAACTCTTATATAATGATGCTACTTCACCTGCGATACGTAAACTTATATTACAAGATATAGATAAAGGTAATACGTTTATGAATAATAATATTGTTGATACTGAGTACTTTATTCTATTTAAAGATACTAGTGAAGATGTGTTACAAAAACGTGTTAGAATGCTTATTAATGGTCTTGCAGGATGTGGTTTAAATGCTTCACAAGTTAGTAATGATGACCTTAGAATAGTTATGGAAAACTTCTTGAATGGAGGAGTTAATACTGAGTTTGGGACGGTGATGCCTGTATGAGTATAAGTATAAAAAGTCAATTAGCACCTAAAGGATTACAATTTAATCCAAGTGATTTCTTTATAAGTGATAAGTATGCAACTATTTTGTCTGTTATATCTTATCCACGTTTTATTGCACCAGGTTACTTATCAACTTTAACATCTATGAGTGGAATAAAAATAGTTATTAAACATATTCCTGTACCATTTAGTACTATGTCTAAGATGATTAATAGACAAGTTGCAGATTTACGTGAGAAATATCGTCAAGAGCATGATCAAACTGCTAAAGAGAGAATTAGACAAGATGCTGAGAGTTTAGAGTCTTTTGTTTCAATGCTGGCATCTAGTCAGTCTCGTATTTTTGACTTTCAAATGCATATTATGATAAATGCTGATACTAAAGAAGATTTAGAATTGAAGAAAGTTAATGTTAAAAACTATTTGGATGCAATGGAACTAAGAGCAGTATCTCTTCGCTTTGAACAAGAGAAAGTTTTAAAAAGTATTTTACCAATTTTTCCTAATCAAGATATAGAAGAGAGAATTGGTACACCAATACCTTCTCCTACAATTGCAGCGATGTATCCTTTTATCTTTGATAGTATTAAAGATCCAGGGCTTTCTGTATTACTTGGAGTTGACTTTTCTGGAGGAGTAATCCTATTTAATCAATTTTTATATCAAATTCGTAAAGAAAATAATAGAAATAATGCTAATATGATTATTCTTGGTACTTCAGGTTCTGGTAAATCAACTGCTGCTAAATTACTACTTAGAACTCATATTAGAAATGGCTGTCAGATAGTTGCCATTGACCCTGAAAATGAGTTAGAAGAGATGACTAAAACTTTTGGAGGGGATACTATTGATATTGGTAAAGGTGGAGAATATGGCCTTATTAATCCATTAGAAGTTATTATTGATGCTGATGATGATGAGATAAGTCAGGGTCTTGGATATACTGTTTTAACTCGTACTTTACAATCTCTTAGAGCTTTTATGAAATATTATGATCCATCTATTGAAGAAGATGTTTTAAATATGTTTAGTGAGATTGTTCAAGATACTTATAAACGTTTTGGTATAGATTTTAATACTGACTTTTCTAAGTTTACTTCAGCTGATTATCCAACTTTTTCAGATGTTTATGCTACTATTAGAGGTAGGCTTATGTCTTTAACTGAACAGACTAGAGAAAAAGATATTATTCAAACTTTGGAACTTAAAATCAGACCTTTAGTTAAAGAATTAAAATTCTATTTTGATGGTAAAACAACTTTAACTGCTAATAGTGATTTTATGGTCTTTAATATTAAAGAATTTATGAATTCTGATACTAATATTAGAAATGCTTTATTCTTTAATATTTTAAAATATGCTTGGGGACTTTGTCTTGATTCTTCTGTTAATACAATTTTAATGGTAGATGAAGCCCATGTATTACTTGGAACAAATAATGAACAAGGAGCTGATTTCCTTGCTCAAGTACAAAGACGTGCTCGTAAATATAATACAGGAACAATAATTATTACTCAACAACCTAGTGATTTTTCATCTTCTGCAATTATTACACAAGGTAAAGCAATCTTTGATAACTCATCTTATTATTTGGTTATGGGGCTTAGAAAACAAGCTGTTGAGGATTTATCATTATTAATAGATTTAAATGAAAATGAAAAAGATAGTATTAAACGTTATTCCCAAGGTGAAGCTTTGTTTGTTTGCGGTAATAGACGAATGAGAATAAATGTTGTAGTAACTCAAGAAGAATTAGAATCTTTTGGAACTGCAGGTGGTTTTTAATAGTAATTGAGGTAGAAAGGTAGTGATGATAATGAAAGGAGATAGAAATAATAAAAGAAGTAGAAAAGAAAAGATGTCAGTATTTCTATCTTCTTTTAAGTTATCAGTTCCTTATCAGGGGACACTTACTGTTATTGGTATTGTTTTTTCTATTTTTCTTGTGGGTTTAACCTGCTTTTTTCAATTAGATAAGACTAAAAATACAGATAATATTATAGCTTTTAGTCAAGGATCTGATGCTTATTATGATAGGCTTGATGAAGTATATAATGAATATAGGGGTGAAGAGAAAGAATTTTCAAAATTAGTTATTACTTCCACTTTTTCTATTATGCAAATGCATATTGAAGGTTTTTCTTATGATGATATGTCTGAAGATAGGATGAGAGAAGTAGCTGATTTAATGCTTGATGAAGCAGAACATGAAGATGGTAGTATTACTTATACAGAAAAAGGGGAAGAAGCTGCTAAAGAAAGTTTAGCTGATTATTTTAAAGATATTGATTCTTCACTTTCTGATATTACTTGTGAAAGAATGGCTGAAGATGTATATGATTATGTAGAAGATTATTTAGAATTTATTGGTGAAGAGGAAGAAGAGGAAACATCATCATCAAGTTGTGATGGAAATTCTTATTGGTGGCCAATTGGTAGTAGTGAGGTTACCACATCTTCAGGAGTTAGTTTTGCTAGTGGTGATCCAGTTGCATCACAAATAACTGCTTTTTTTGCTGGTAATGATTCTGTTCATCAGGGTGACCATGGAGCGATAGATATTTCTAATGGTAATGGAGTAGGTGGTACTAATATTATCGCTGCAAAAGATGGGGTGGTAATTTATCCTACAGAAGATTCACAAACCCAGTATGCTGATAATGGATATATTGGAAATAATGATGGTGGTGGCTATGGAAATTATGTAGTCATTGAACATTCTGATGGTAATTATACTTATTATGCTCATATGGCAGAAGGTAGTATTACTGTTATGGCGGGAGATAGTGTAAGACAAGGACAGGTTATTGGTAAAATGGGTAATTCTGGCAATTCTACTGGTGTGCATTTACATTTTGAAGTTAGGTCAGGAGGTAATGCTAGTTCTAATAGAGTTGATCCTCTAGATTATGTTAGTATTGATAATCCTCGTCCTAATTGTGTTGATTTTTCTTTAACTAATACTTCTTTATCAAAACAGGAATTCATTTCTAAAATGGAAGAATATTGTACTAATAGTGGAAATAGTGCTTTTTGTACTAACTTTGCTGATCATGCTGAAGAGGTTTATGATGTATCAATAGATTCTTCAGTTAATCCTGAGCTTGTTGTTGTTACAGCCGGAACTGAACAAGGTTGGCAGAAGTGTGGAGGACTTTATAACTTTTGGGGTATAGGTATACCAAACGGTGCTGGTTGTAGTGCAGGACCTCAGTTAACTTCTCTTGCTGCTGGAATTCGTGAATATGCTAGTACTTTATCTGAATATCAACCTGGTGGTAGTTTTGCTTCTTCAATTGAAAGTAGAAACAGTGAAAGGGAAGAAGCAGGATGTGATGCAGCAGGACATGGGCCACCTGGTACTTTGGCTGGAATGCAATCAGTTTATTCTTGGTTAGGTGATTATAGATATAGCCCTGGAAGTTGGGGAATGGGTGGTTGTGTATATCTAGATATTATTTATGGAGATGGTTATTGTTCTTCTAAATCTGTTTGTACTAACTATTCAAGTTGTCCATCTAGTAGTGCAACAACAGTCTGTGAACAAAATGATTATACAGCCTATCAATTACAAGAAAAATTAGAACTTAGAAATGCTATATTTGGATTATAGGAGATGGTTTTATGAATAAAACAACTAAAGCTGAAGTAGGTATTATTATTCTTTTGATTGTTGTATTTGGTGCTAGCTTTATATATGCAAAGGCTACAGAGAATAAAGTTTTAGAAAATGAGGTTGATACAACAGTTACAGCTCTTTCTGATGTTAATCGTTTCTTTTCTATTGATTCAGCAATTTCTAAATATTTTTCTTATGTTACTTCAAAGAATAGTGATTCTATTCTAAAAATATTAGATGAAGATTATATTGAAAGAAATAATATTACTTCATCTAATATTTATGATTTTGTAGGAAATTATGATTTTAATATAAAAGCTAATTTGGAAGAAGCTTATCAAGTTAGTTCTTATAATAATATTTATAAATATTATGTTAAAGTGGCTTTAAAATCAGAGACTTTATATGATTCTACATTGCAAGAATATGTTTATTATATAATTACTATTAATGAGAATGAATTAACTTTTGCGGTTGAACCTATTTCTGAAGTTATGTATTTAGGAAAGATAGAGGAGGTTAATAATAATGGTTAAAAATTTTAAAATTATTGTATTTATAATCTTTTTTGGCCTTATTCTTTTTTTAATCTTTAGAAATATAAGGGGAGTCGAGGAAGCAGAACGAAGTCTTCCTAGTAATGAAGAAATAAAAGAGTTTAGTAATGTTCAATCTAAAAGTAATGCTAACACTTATGAGGTAAAAGATATTCCTAATAAGGAACTTGCAACTATATATTACAATCATTTTAAAGATTTAGTTGTTAATAATAGTGAAGAAGCTTATAGTAGAATTAGAAATAAAGATAGTATATCAGAAGAAGATTTTAATATTTTTAGAAATAGTATAGTAAATAATTATTATGGTAATAAAGTAGCTGATTATCAAATTAGTGGTTCTACTTATAAAATTACTAATAGTGATGGAGCAACTATTACTTTTTATGTAGATGCTGTTTTTAAATATGAAGTAGAGTTATTTTTATAAGAATAAGATATGGTGGTGATTTTATGGAAGATGAGAATAAGCAATTAGATAATAGTATGACAGATGAAGAAGCAAATGCAACATCTTCTTTTAAATCATCTGTTAAAAATGCTGCTGGTAATATTGGTTCTAATTTACTTAATAATAAATATCAAAGTATAAAAAATAAAAATAAACCAGATAGTACTGGTAATACTAAAAATAATATTAAACCTAATGGAATAAATAATCCATTAAATGGATTAAAAAAACAAGGTTTAAATCCATTATTAAATCAAGTTTCTAATATTCATCCTGCTTTAAAAACCCTTAATACTCTTAATAATATTAGAAAAGGAATATCTGGTATAAAAAATAATGGTATTAGTGCTAGTGTAACAGGAGCTAGTAAAAAAGATGATAATAGTACTGATACTAGTGAAACTACTACTAATACCTCTTCTTCTGTAGATAATAGTCAAATTGATACTACAGGTTCAGTTAGTAGTAAGAAAAATGGTGGATTTTTAGGTTCAATTAGGTTTATTGGTATAATGCCTTCGCCCATAAAAATAGCATTTATGGTAGGTGGACCAATTGGAGTTTTAATTGTTTTTTTATTACCGATAATTCTTGTAATAGGATTTTTTAGTGGTTTCCTTGGTATGGATGAAGTAACTGCAAATAATGGTAGTAGTAATGGTGGTAATATTGATTATGGTGATTATGAATTATCTAGTGATGGTGATGAAATATTACATGAGTCTTTGGATAGTTTTT
>CALVIP010000010.1 GCA_944331715.1 uncultured Bacilli bacterium | reverse complement strand
TACCACATCTTCTAATACCAGTAATTACTTTTATAGTTTCATTATCATTATAAAAACCTCTAATTTTTTTTAAATAAGTTTCCCTTTTATATATTTGTTCCATAATTTTCTTCTCCTTTTACTAAATTTTATCATAAAAAGAAGAAGTTATCGACACCAATTTGACTTTTTTTGGCATTTTAGTGTCAATAACTCTTAATTTTTCATAAAACCTTATATATATGTTGATTTTTCTCGCATTTTTTATATTTTTTTCGTTTTTTTGCAACATAAAGCAATAATGTATAACTTTATGGTCAATAAACTAATTTTTATGCACTAATTTATTATATTTTGTGCATAAAAATTAGCATAGACTATAAAACAAAAAATATCTATATTTCAAGATATTTTAAGCATATTTCTTTTTCTTTAATATTTTATATATTTCATAAACTATTACTAAGCTAAAACAAGAAAGTCCTAATAAAAATATCATTACATAAGTAAGAATATCTTTTAAAAGTATTAAAGTAATTAAACTACTAATTATTAACTTACCTAATTTTCTTGTAAAGTTTAACTTATTTATCATAATCTCATGGTCTTCCTGTTTAGTATTATTAAGTAATAACTCTTTAATATAATTATCAAATGGATCTCTTATAGCAAGGAATAAACAAAAGCCTATACTCATTAAAATAATACCAAAGATTCTAAATGGTATAAAGTTACCTATTAAGATAAGTATAAATGATATAAGAAGACTATAACCTATAATAGATAATATCTTACTTTTATACTTTTCATAGATTGTAATAAAGAAATAATTTGCAACTACTCTAGCAATTCGTGAAGCACTAACTATTAAAGTTAATATGATAGAGACATTTTCTAAAGATAAGAAACTATCTAATTTATATTGAATAAATAACTTACTATTATTTTGTCCTAAATCTATAATTGCATAGCATACTGCAAAAAGAAGTAAAATTAAGAACACAAGATGAGTTATTTTAACTTTTCTTTTACTATTTTTTATTACTCTGTTAGGAGTTTTTACTTCATATAAAAAATTAACCAAAATAATATTTATAAAACAAAAGATTAAACAACATATCATAGGTAAATAATTATTCAAATTAAAAAGAAAACCAGATACAAAGGGAGTAAACATTGTAACTATTGCATAAATTAAGGAACCTTTGCTTTCATATTCTAAATGTTTATCTTCTTCTTTTAGGAAAGTTAGATTTTTTCTTAATATTACAGTATCCATCTTCTTAAAGTAAGAATATGATTCATAAAGAATAGAACCTATTAAAATAGTAAAATAATTATTACCAACAGTAATAAGAAATGCTCCTAAGAAAAGAACGGTAACCCCTACTCTTACAGAGTTTAAAGCACCTATTTTATTAATTATCTTCATAACTAAAGGATTTAAAATAAGCATAACAAATATACTAATTGTAGTAAGAGAACTAATTTCTAAAGCACTTAAATGTTTTACTTCTGTTAAAAATAAAGTATTGATTGCAATATAGAAAATTAAATCTCCTGAAAGTCCTGCAAATAGAGGATAAATTTTATTACTTAAAACTATCCTCTTCTTATTTACTACCATAATACTAACTATCCATTCCTAAATATCTTTTTATCGCTTTAAATATTTCTACTATAAGAATTGGTGATAAAGATAGTAATATAACTATTAACCATTCATTTCCACTTAATACACTAAGTGAGAAGAATTCTCTTATAGGTGTTACAAATAAAACAATCATAAGAAAGAAAATTGATCCTACCATAGAAAGGAATAACATTTTATTTCTTGGATAGTCTTTACTAAATAGAGATGTTATACTTGAACTTTGATTTAGAGAATGGAATATTTGTGATAGGCATAAAACTGTAAAGGCCATTGTCATACCTACATTATAACTATCATCCTGCCCTATAAAGTATGCAACTAAAGTAATGATAGCAAGGAATACTCCATAGAAACCTATTCTAAAAACAAGACCTTTTTCAAATAGACTACCCTCTTTAACTGGTTTATGTTTCATAACATTAGGACTTGCTGGATCTATTCCAAGAGCAAGAGATGGAAGAGTATCAGTTACAAGATTAATAAATAAAATATGAACTGCAAGTAAAGGACTAGGTAAGTTAAATAACATAGATACAAATATAGTTAATACTTCTGCAATATTACCTGCTAGTAAGTATTGTATTACTTTTTGAATATTACGATATACTCTTCTACCTTCTTTAACTGCTGCTTCAATAGTTGTAAAGTTATCATCTAAAAGAATCATAGCAGCGGCATCTTTTGCAACATCTGTACCAGTAATACCCATGGCAACACCAATATCAGCTTTCTTTAAGGCAGGAGCATCATTAACACCATCACCTGTCATAGCAACTATTTCTTTATTTTTCTTTAAGGCATTAACAATTCTAAGTTTATCTTGAGGAGTAACTCTTGCAAAGACAGAAATATCTTTAATTGTATTACGAAGTTTTAAATCACTCATTTTACTTAAAGTTTCTCCATCTACTACTAAATCACCTTTTTTATAGATACCAAGGTCTTTAGCAATTGCCTGAGCTGTTAATTTATGATCTCCTGTAATCATAATTACTCTAATACCTGCTTCGTGACAAGTATTAATGGCGTGTTTAACTTCAACTCGAGGAGGATCAATTATTCCCATAATACCAATAAAAGTTAAATCTTCTTCTATCGTATCCCCTTCTTTAGGAAGCTTATTAATGTTTTTCATAGCAAAGCCTAATAGTCTTAACCCCTTACTAGACATAGTGACACAGTACTCTTTAATTTTATCTTTATCTTCACTAGTAAGTTTAACTAACTTGCCTTTAACGCTAGCATAACTACATACATCTATTAACTCTTCAGGAGCACCTTTACAATAAAGTAAATATTCTTTTTTATCTTTAATAACAACACTCATTCTTTTTCTAACAGAGTCAAAGGCTTGTTCATATAAAACTTTATTACTTTTTATATCTTTAATATCATAACCATTATTTTTAGCATAAGTTAATAAGCATCCTTCTGTAGGGTCACCTATTACTTTATCTTTATCAATATAAGCATTATTACATAAACAAGCACACTTTATTAAATCATCACTAAAAGTATTAAGATCATTTTTATTAATAATATCACTATATAAAGTACTTTTTACAACTGTCATTTTATTTAAAGTAAGAGTACCAGTCTTATCAGAACAAATAACAGTTGCACTACCTAAAGCTTCAACAGCAGGAAGTTTCTTTACTAAAGCATTTTTCTTAGCCATACGAGATACACCTAAAGCCATTACAATAGTTGCCGTAGCAGGTAATCCTTCTGGTATTACAGAGATTGCTAAAGATATAGAAACCATTAATAAAGAGATAAAGTCTTTACCATAAATAAGCCCTATTATAAATATAAGAATAGCGACTAAAATACCAATAATACTTAAAACTTCTCCTACTTTATTAAGTTTTCTTTTTAATGGAGTATCTAGACTATCAGTATCTTCTAACATTGTTGCAATAGAACCTACTTCTGTATTAATAGCTGTTCCAACTACAACTCCAATAGCAGTACCATAAGAAATAATAGTTGATGAATAAACCATATTAACTCTATCTGCTAAAGTAGTATTCTTATCTAATATTAAACTAGCATCTTTTTCTACAGGAACACTTTCTCCTGTAAGAGATGATTCATCTACTTTTAAACCATTCTCTTCTATTAATCTAATATCTGCAGGTACAATATTACCATCTTCTAGATAAACAATATCTCCAAGAACTACTTCTTTAGTTAAAATATTTTTCTTCTTACCATCTCTTATAACTGTAGTATGAGGAGCATTCATATTTCTTAAAGCAATAATAGCATTCATTGCTTTCTTCTCTTGAATTATACTAATTAAAGAATTTATAAAGATAATTGTTAATATAACTACCCCTTCTGCTAATTCTCCTAGTATAAAAGAAAGAATTGATGCCAGTAAAAGTATTAAAATCATCTTATCTTTAAGCCCATCTATAACCATTTCTAATATAGTTTTAGGCTTCTTAGCTTCTATTTCATTAAAACCATACTCATCTAATCTTTTAGTTACTTCTTTTTCATTTAATCCATCTTTTTTACTACTTAACTCTTCTAAAATATCATTACTACTTTTAGTATAAGCATCTTTCAATTTTATCTATCTCCTATCTTAGAAAGTATTGTACCAAAAATAAATAGAAATTACTACTTATTTAGTAATTTCTATTACTTTATTTAACACATCTTTATACTTATCGTAGGCATTCTCGTGTTTTTGAACTAAGAAATTATCTATACTAACCAGTTTACTTTCCTTTACATTTTTATTATCTTTAGTAGTAATTATTTCAGCTTCTATTTCTCCTTTACCATTTTTAAAGAGAGCTAAAGCATCTTTTGCATTTACTTTAACAACACCTAATACTTCATTAGGATCAAATTTAAAACTATCTAAATCTCCTTCAAATAAATCAACATAAACATTCGCTTTCGCTCTATCTTTAATAAGAGTACCATTTTTCATTTTATCCATACGCCATGGAACAATATCTACAAGTGTTGCATCACTACTATCTATATCAAGACCAATCTCCTCATTTATTTCCCTTCTAAAAGCTTCTTCAATAGTCTCACCTTTTAAAACTTGTCCTGATGCTGTCGTATAAAATTTATGACTACTACTTCTTATTTGAAAGTAAACACTACCATCCATCTCATATAACCAACAATGAACAGTATTATGCCAAAGTCCTTCTTTATGAACTTCATCCCTACTTTTATATCCTAAATAATTTCCATCTTCATCATAATAATCTAAATATTCCATATTATCACAACCTTACGAATTAATTTTAGCATATTTATGTCTCGTTTTAAAGTGCTTAATCATGGAATTTGCTTTAATTAAACCAACAATTACAAGAAAAGGTATAACTATTGTATAGAAAATAATTGTTAAACTAACCCCTATTATTAAAAATATAATATCTTTTAGTCTTTGCTTCATTATCTATCACCTATCTAGATAATAGCATAATATTAAAGCTTATTTCATTACATTTTTGTTAGAAAAGAAAAAGCATTGCCTAAACAATGCTTAAATATTATTAATTATGAAGTCTTCTGTAAGTTAATGCAACACCTGCAAAACCAACAATAGTTAATCCTAAGAATAAAGCGATTCCATCACTAGTTTCTGGATTTTCTACATTTTCAGTAGATGTACCTTCTTCAGTAGTAGTATCTTCTTCTGGTGTTACAGGAACTTCTGGGAAGTCTTTAATTTGTTCACTTATAACTGTATAAGCATAAGAAAACTCTTGTAAACCAACATTATCTGATGTAGATTCATAACTCTTATCTTCAGCTTCTATTAATGAGAATTGAATATATTCTGAACTCATATTACCTACAACAATGTTATCAACTATATCAAATGCTGAATAAACAACACCTGGAGCATATAGTTTAATTGTATAATCATTAATATTAGAACCACTATTTCCGTACATTGCTAATTTACCAAATACTAGTAATTCACCATCTCCTTGATAAATATTTGCACGGTCACGTAATTCCATAGTTCCTGCTTCACTAACATTTACAGTACCATTATTAACTAATACACTATTAGCACCACTTGGCATCGCTAGTCTTCCATTAACATATAATTGTGCACCTTCATTTACGGTTAAATTAATTGGAATTATAACATCAGGATATACTGATGAAAGATCAGCTTGAACAATGAATCTTTTATCAGGATTAACAACGGTAATTCCATCTACTGTAAAGTTAACCATATCATCAGTAATAACAGTCATTCCAGGAGTGCCACCATCATTATAAGTAATAGTTAAAGTACCTGATGTAACATTTAGACGTCCATTACGACCAACCCATTCTTCATCACCATAAGTTAAAGTATCACCAACGTTTATTTCTAATGGATTACCTGCCATAAGATTAGACATTTCGTCCATTAAGTTATATTCTTGAGCGTTAACGTTGACTACTCCAAGTGCCATTACCATAACAAATGTAAATGATAATGTAAATAAACCTTTCTTTAAGTTTTTCACTTCTTTCTCTCCTTCCTTATTTGATAGATAGCTATTTACCCTATCTTCACTATAAGCATACTAGATATTTAGTGTTAGGTCAATATCAAAAAAGATATATTTTTCTACTTATCTCGACTCTTTCTTAATTAATTTAGCATGCATAACTACTCTATTTCCAAAATTATCTTTACATGTCGATAGAGTTAATATTTTATCATTTGTATTAACTTCTGCAGAAAAGTCTACTTCACTTCTGCTTTTCATTGTATTTAGAAATTCTTGATAGGCTTCATTGCTATTAAAATTAGGCGTAATATAATAACTTTCTTTAGGTATAGTATAAACACTAAATACTTGCCACATAGTATTTTCAGTAGGAGTTGAAAGCCTTATGATATGGTTATCTTTATTAGTGTACCAAGAACTATCTAAAATATTTTTTAAGCTTCCAAACATAGATCCTGTCAATCTACTATGGGCATAAAGAATAGTATTTTGATTAAAATTAACTGCATCGTTCCTATAATCCATAAAAACCCAACCAGCTTCATTGTTACTCTTATCAAAAGCGTGAGTTAAATAATAACTATTATCAGTAGTCTGTACTATTGGATAGTTAATATTAGTGCCCTTGACTTGTATCCATCCTACAGTATCAGAATTTTTAGAAAGTAGTTCATTAAAATCTACTTCTAATAGATTCATTTTTATATAATCCCAATAATCATTAGAAATATCTTCTGGAGGATTAACATTCTCTGTATTATCATTATCCTCTTTTTCTTTAACTTTAGTATCTTTAACTACATCATCAGCAATAGTTTCTATTTCTTTATTATCATTATGCCATGAATATACTTGATAAGCTGAAAAGACAAAAATACTCAAAAAGAAAATAAGAAAAACAACAATGACCCATTTTCTAAACCTTAATTTTTTCTTTTTTCTCTTCTTTTGTTGATATTCCGTTCTTGATTCCATATCTATTATCACCTTAATCAATTATATACCAAAAAGGTTTAGAAAAAAAAGCCCTATTAGGCTTTTTCATAATCACATTTACTGCATTTTATTTTATTATCTTTTTCTATCAACATTTCCCCACAGTTTGGACATTTTTCTCCAGTAGGCTTATCCCAATAAGCTTCTTTACATTTAGGAAAGTTACTACAACCATAGAATATTTTACCACGTCTTGTTTTTCTTTCTAGTATTTTACCATCACATTTAAGACAATTACATACTTCAATTACTTGTTTCTCGGACTTTTTAATATATTTACATTCTGGATAATTAGAACAAGCGATAAACTCTCCATAAGGACCAGTTCTTTTAACTAAAGGACTACCACATTCCGGACACATCTCACCTGTCTCTTCTGCTTCCTTCTTCTCCATATCACTAAATGCTTGTTTAACACGTGGTTCAAAAACATCATAAAACTCTTTTAGGACTTCATTCCATACTAAATTACCTTCTGCTATCTTATCAAGTTCTTCTTCCATATTTTTAGTATATTCTACGTTTATTATATCACTAAAGAACTCTTGTAGTTTATCAGTTGTCTCTATTCCAATTTCAGTTGGTACAAACTTCTTATCTTCTACTTTTACATAACCACGTTCTTTAATAGTATCAATAGTCTTAGCATAAGTAGAAGGACGTCCTATTCCTAAGTCTTCCATTTCTTTAATAAGCTTAGCTTCTGTATATCTTGCAGGTGGTTTAGTAAAGTGTTGTTCAGATAAAATATCACTAGCTTTATAATTATTACCTTCTATAAGTTCAGGAATAATTTTATCTTCATTTTTCTCATAATCACTATATACTTTTAAGTAACCATCAAAGTTTAAGATACTACCAGTCGCTTTAAACTTATAATCATTGTTATTAAATATTAATGTCGTTTGATCCATAATAGCATCGGCCATAAGAGATGCTAAGGCTCTTTTATAGATTAAACTATATAGTTTAAACTCATCATTAGATAGATATTGTTTTACTTTTAAAGGTTCTCTTAATATACTAGTAGGTCTAATTCCTTCATGAGCATCTTGAACATTATCTGTTTTCTTAGCGTGTTTAGTATAACCAATATACTTTTTACCAAAGTTCTCTTCAATATAATGAAAAGCACTACCTACAAACTCATCAGAAAGTCTAATAGAGTCAGTTCTCATATAAGTAATAAGACCAACTGTTTCATCTCCCAAGTCTATTCCTTCATATAATTTCTGAGCGATAGACATAGTCTTTTTAGCCGTAAAGCCTAACTTAGTAGATGCTTCTTGCTGTAGAGTTGAAGTTATAAAAGGAGCCCTACTAGCTTTTTTTCTTTTCTTTTTTTCTATACTACTTAAGTTATAATCATCTCCTAAAGACTCTAATACCTTATTAGCATCAACTTCATTATGAAGTTTAATATCTTCATCTTTATATTTAAATAAAGGGGCTTCAGTATCTTCGATGATAGCAGTTATTGTAAAGTACTCTTCTGGAACAAAAGCTTCTATTTCACGTTCTCTATCAACAATAAGTTTTAAAGCTACACTTTGCACACGTCCGGCACTTTTCGCTTTTATTTTAGACTGTAATAACTTAGATAATCTAAAACCAATTATTCTATCAAGTATTCTTCTAGTCTCTTGACTCTTAACTAAGTTATCATCTATTTTAGTAGGATGTTTAATCGCATCAAGTACTTTATCTTTAGTAATTTCATGAAATAACACTCTATCATAATCTTTATCTTTAATATTTAAAGCTTCTTTTAAATGCCAAGAAATCGCTTCTCCCTCACGATCAGGGTCGGTTGCAAGTATTACATGGCTAGCATCTTTAACGCACTTTTTTAACTCAGTAATTATCTTTTTCTTTCCCTTTAATGGTACATAATTAGGTTTAAATCCATTTTCTACATCAACACCAAGACCTAAATGTCCTGTAGTTGCTAAATCTCTAATATGTCCCTGGCTTGCTACTACTTTATAATCATTACCTAAGTATTTTTCAATAGTTTTACTTTTACTAGGACTTTCCACTATCACTAAGTTTTTAGACATCTAATCCCTTCTTTCATACAAATTTATACATGAGAATCATTACTTTGTCAACTCTAAATATTCACTAACAGGTCCATAACTTCTTCTATGCTCATCCAAAATACCATATTTTTTTATGGCCTCTAAGTGTTTCTTAGTAGGATAACCTTTATTATTCTTAAAGTCATACATAGGGTATTTTAAATCTAACTCATCTAACATTCTATCCCTTGTTACTTTAGCGATAACAGAAGCAGCAGATATTGTAATACTCTTTAAATCTCCTTTAATAATAGAAGTACTTGGAATATCTATATCTAGCCTCATCGCATCTATTAAGACATGTTCTATCTTACAAGAACAATTATTAATCGCTTCCTTCATTGCCATCTTTGTCGCTTCATAAATATTAACTTCATCTATTTTTCTCTCGCTTATAATACCAACACCTACTCCTAAAGCTTGTCTCATAATTTCATCATAAAAATACTCTCTTTTCTTTTCACTAAGTTTTTTAGAATCAGTTAAGCCATCTAAATTAAATTGTTCTGGTAAAACAACACAAGCGGCGACAACAGGACCTACTAAAGGACCTCTTCCTACTTCATCAACCCCGGCGATAAGGTTTATTCCTTCTTTTCTTAATTTTCTTTCAAAATAATAATTATCTTTAAGACATACTTTTAGTTCTAAGTCTTTTATTAACTTTTTATCTTTAGGTCTATTTAATCTTTTTTTAATCTCTAAGCAGTCTTCTAACGATAAGAATCTATAACTATTAATTAAAACTACATTTTGATATTCAGGTAAATTACATCCTATTTCAAAGCAATATTTATATTTTACTTCTATACCAAAAGCTCCTATTCTAGTAGGCCAATCTAACTTGTCATAAAACTCTTTAGAACAAGTTAAATCTATATCATCTGTCTCATCTATTATATCTTGAACTACTAAAGAAGCTCCACTAATTACTATATATTTGTCTTTAGGTAAATCTAATTTTTCTAACTCTTTAAATATCTCTAACTTATTCATAAACTACATCCTTTACTTTTAACTATCCCTATATATTATTTACACTATAATAAAATATTTTCGCATGATTTGTAATATATTGATAATTTTCTTTATTTTTTCTATTCTTTTCCAAAAAATTTATTACTATAGATATATCATCAGCATCTTCCATTTTTACCATAACTTCTTTACCTATACTTAACTGTTCAGCCATTATCTTTTCATTTAACATACTAGGTATAAAGATATAAAAGTCTACATCTATATAACTACCACTATCTTCACTTAGTACTACTCCATTTTTTCTATTAGTAAATACTCTAATAATTTGATACAAAAGGTTATAACTACTACTACAAACATAAATATCTAAATCAGAAAATCTATCAGTTACTTTTTTAACTTCTTCTGTATAACTTAAATTATTAGATACTATCTTCTGATAATCTTCTATAAGTAATGCTTCATTCAAAGGTAATAAATTAATAATAATTTTCCCTTTAAAGTTATTTAACATATTAAGAGCGTCATCTAATGTTAAAATATCATAATAAGTTAATTCACTTAAATTATTATTTTGTATTGTATTAATAGTTATTTTATTAGTAGTTACAGGTGAAAATACCAATACTTGTTTATCTTTAGTCATAACTATATCTAACATAACACCAGTTAAACCTTCTAAACTATTAACAGACTCAATAAAGGTTTTATTATTATACAAATTACTTTTATGAGCGATAATCTTCATAATAAAAACCATCCTTTCTTCTATAGAATATGTAGAAAGGATAGTTTTTTTAACTTAATTTAGCTTTTATTTTACTAGATACTTCCTTCATATCGCATCTACCTTTAACTTTAGGAGTAACTACTTTCATTACTTTACCCATATCTTTTATAGAAGATGCTTCTGTCTCTTTAAAGGCCTTATCTATTATTTTATCTACTTCTTCCTCTGTTAATGGTTCAGGTAGATATTCTTTAATAATAGCGATTTCTTTATCTAAACCTTCTACTAAATCAGTTCTACCTGCCCTACTAAACTCTAATCTAGACTCTTCACGAGTCTTTAACTCTTTAGCAAGAACATCAATAACTACTTCATCAGTTATTTCTATTTTTTTATCGATTCTTTCTTTATCAATAGAGCCCTTAATCATTCTAATAACAGAAAGTCTAAACTTATCTTGTTCTTTCATTGCTTTTACCATATCACTTTTAATTTTATCAAACATAACTATTCCTCCTTACTTGTAACTATTTCTTTACTAGTTAAATAATAGTTTTTACCATCTTTAGTAAATGTAAATTTATAAGTATCTTTAACTGTTCCAAATACTCCATCTAAAACTTCTACTGTTAAAATAATATTTTCATCATCATCTAAAGTAGCGTCACTTAATTCCATATTAACAGGATCTACACTAACTTCTTCATCTTTAGTATATATTGCATAACCATCCATCTCCTCATCATAAAAAGCATAATGATTAGCATCAAGTTCAAAAGAAGTAGGTGTAATAGTTATATTAGGTCCATATATATCTTTAACAGACTTTTCAATATCCTTACTAGGAATAAAATCAACAATTCCTTCACAACTATAACCAGTAGTATCATCAGTAGTATTAACGACACCACAATTAATAGATTCACTAACTTCCATATTTTTATAGCCATAATATAACATAATTCTAGGACTCATAACATCCAAAGATTCTACATCATTATAGGCAATTTTTTCATATAAAGCTTTAGTCTCTTTATCATTAGTAGAAATACTATTATCATTACTATTTAATTTTTTATAAGCAAAGATAATACCTCCTACTACCAACTCTAAGATAATAATTGTAATTACAACTTTTATCCAAGTATTATTTTTCTTCAATATAATCCCTCCTATATCTTTTTCTTCTTAATAAAGAACTTAGTATTATAAAATAAGAATATAGCCATTATTACAATATAAGCCCAAGCGATAATTGTATAAAGGATGCCATCAGTATAATTACCTACAATTGCTAATATACTTTCAGGAATATAATTATCAATTACAGCTGCAAGGTCAGGAAGTCCTATATTATTTTTAATAAATGTTAATATTCTTAAGAAGATATCTACAATTCCTATAAAATAAACAAAGCTTGAAAACCTTCTAAAATACATCACTACTATTAATATTAAAACAACTAATACCACTAAATCAATATACATAACCACAACTCCTTATTTTTCTATAAAATATAGATTATACTGTTTTTCTCTACCTAAAGTAGTTTCATCTCCATGACCAGGATAAAGATTAATAGAATCATCATAAGTTTTAATCTTTTTAATAGATTTATCCATCTCTTCACTACTACCAGTAGGTAAGTCACATCTACCAACAGTATCTCTAAAGATAAAGTCTCCTACAAACATAGCATTATCTTCTTTAAAGTAAAAGGTAACTGAATCACTACTATGACCTGGAGTCATTATCGGAACAAATTTAAAAGTTCCAACACTAACTTCCTTCATATCAGTTAGATTACTCTTTTTAAATATTTTTAATCTTCTATTAGAATTTAAGAAATCTCTTAAGGCTCCTATATGATCAAAGTGAGCATGAGTAACTAATACTCCTATAATTTTATCATCTCCCACTAGTTCTTTAATATTTTTACTATCACTACCAGGATCTACTATTAAGCATGTTCCATCTTTACTTAATACATAACAATTCTCTTCTAATGCTCCTGTTACTATCTTTTTAATCTCCATATATAATCTCCTATCTACATAATATATGATAGAAAAAAATAGTTAAATCGTCAAGCGAAAATATGATTTTATTTATCAATGTTACAAAACTTTTCTATCATAAAAAAAGAACTTAGACAAGCCCTTTTATTCATAGTTATTTGCTCTAACTTCCATAAAGCTTTGTGGATGATTACATACTGGACATACATCAAGAGCATCTTTACCAACATATACATGTCCACAGTTACGACAAATCCAAATCTTGTCTCCATCTTTATGGAATACTCTATCATCTTTAACATTCTTAAGAAGTGTTAAGTATCTTTCTTCATGTTCTTTTTCAATCTTTGCTACACTTTCAAATAGGAATGCTATACGAGTAAATCCTTCTTCTCTAGCAGTTTCTGCAAAGTTCTTATACATATCAGTCCACTCATAGTTTTCACCAGCAGCAGCATCTTCTAAGTTAGTCATAGTATCAGGAATATCTCCACCATGTAATTCTTTAAACCATAACTTAGCATGTTCCTTCTCATTATTAGCAGTTTCTTCAAAAATTGCTGCTATTTGTTCATAACCATCTTTTCTAGCTTTAGATGCGTAATATGTATATTTATTACGAGCTTGACTTTCTCCTGCAAATGCAGTCATTAAGTTTTGTTCAGTTTTTGAACCTTTTAATTCCATTAATATACCTTCTTTCTACATATTATTTATATTAAAGAGCTAGCTCTATTAATATACTACTATTATTTTAACACTTCTAAATTTTTCTTCAAGAGTTAACAAGTATCTTTATTTAGTTTTTTACAATTATCACATATACCTTCAAATACTAAGTTAACATGTTTAATATCAGTTAAATTAGAAGTTGATAATAAATTATCTATAAGACTATTATCAAGAAAAACATCAGTAATTTTATTACACTTTAAACAATAAAAGTGATAATGCTCTTTCCTATAATCATAATGAACTCCATCAGGACAATCTATCCTTCTAATAACATCATCATTAACTAGACTATTAACTGTTCTATAAACAGTCGCTTGTCCTATATTTTTATCACTTACTAGTTCACACAACTCTTTAATTGTAGGATGATTATAGTTATTTTTTAATACTTCTATTATCTCTTGTCTTTGTACTGTTTTTCTTTCCATATCTACACCTTATTGATAATCATTATCAATTAAATTATAGTAAAAATAAATATATAAGTCAATAAAAAGAACTAAATATCTCTATTTAATTCCTATATATTTTCTTTTAAACTCCTCTAAGTCTTTAAAATACTTATTCTTAAAATCAATATCATTATTAACAAGACCTAAGTCTTTATTTTGTTTTATTTTATATAAATATCTCATCTTCATTAACTCTTCTTTTTCACTTTTCATAAACTCATGAATACTTAACTATATTCTTTAACCTCCTAATCACTTTCTTTTCTATTCTTGATATATAAGACTGACTAATACCAAGTAGTTCTGCAACTTCTTTCTGGGTTAATTCATTATGTCCCATAAGACCATATCTTAGTATGATAATATCTCTATCTCTTGGATTTAACTTCATAACTTCATCTAACATTAATTTTTTATCTGTCTCTTCTTCTATTCCTCTAGTTACAATATCTGCATCTGTTCCTAAGATATCTTCTAAATGTAATTCATTCCCTTCTGCATCTAAACTAAGAGAAGCATCTATACTTACTTCTGTTTTAGATTTCTTAATTTTTCTTAGATACATTAATATCTCATTATCAATACAACGTGATGCATAAGTTGCAAGCTTAATATTTTTATCTGGTTTAAAGGTATTGATACCTTTAATAAGACCAATTGTCCCTATACTAACTAAGTCTTCTAAATCTACTTTCGTATTTTCATACTTTTTAGCAAGAAATACTACTAATCTTAGATTATGTTCAATTAAAACATCTCTTGCATGTATATCTCCATCCATAGCCATTACAAGATATGCTTCTTCATCTTCTTTTGATAATGGTTCTGGTAAGATATCACTACTACCTACATAAAATATTTCACAAGATTTATCAAGTAAAAAAGCTACTAAGTAAAGTAAACTAATCATTTTAATTCCTCCTCTATTATATTAGGGAGTATACAAGAAGCTCCCTTTATTTCTATATTTTTAGGACTAACTCCTAATAGGTATTTATTAGTAATTAAATTATCATCTATCTTTAATTCCTCTATTTCTATACATCTAAGTAAACTATTAGAATCTACTGTTTTAAAGGGTACTAAAATAGATTCTTCTAAACTAAGATTAATTTCACTAGAATTAATAAGAATAACTCCCCTTCTCTTATAAGGATCTTTAATATTATTACCTGTATCTAAGAATCCTAATGTATTAATAGTACCTTTTTTACACCTAATAGAGACACTATGAAGTAGTTCTCTTTTTTTCTTCTCATTTTTCATCATTTTATGATATAGATAAAAGATTATAGGACTACTTATTAAGATAATTATTAAGTTTAAACTAGTCCCATCATGAATAAAGATAAAGCCTTTTTGTTTATAACTAAACTGATTATTTAAAAAGTAGATAAGTCCGCCTAAGATAATACTATTACCATATAGACTTTTTATTAGAGAAAAAAATAATTCCTTAGATGTTATTTTAAAGCCAACAAAAATCATAATAATACTTATTACTACTTTAAAGAGAAATAAAGAAAAATTATTTAAGGGTAGGAATAAAAGAAAAGTACTAAGACTTCCTAGAAATGAAGATATAAGTAATCTTCTTTTTTTAGAAAAGACTTTACACTCTATACTAACAGTCATTAAAAGGAGTAAATCAAACATGAAATTAATAAAGAATATTAGATCTAAATATACTTTCATTCCTACCACCGTTTTAAGTATATAAAAAAAGAAACGAATAATTTGTCGTTTCTTATAAGCATTTGATTTTTTCAATCAAATCACTAACATTATCAATAACTCTATTAGTAATGGAATCTAACTCTTTACAAGAATTTATAACTCTATACCCATTAAAATTTCTAATCATATCTATATCATTAACACCATCACCAATAGTAAAGACATTATCCTTTTTTATTTCTTCTCTTACTAATATCTTCTCTATCATTAAAGACTTACTAGCTTTGCTTGAAACAATCTCTACTAAATAATGATTATCTTCTTTTTCATAATAACATTTAATATTAGTGTATCTCTCATCTATATATTTTTTAACATCAAGAGCATTATCATAACTATATAGTTTTAACATGATTTTTACAGCATTAGAAGTATCTATTACTTTCTTTTTAAAAACATCGATTAAAACTACATCATATATATCTTTATTATTATTTGCATATTCTAAAACACTACCAACTAACTCTTTATCTAAAGTAAATACATTAAGAATTTCTAATTTTTTAGATAATAGTAAGGCTCCATGATTTAAAATCAAATAATCATAAGGTATTTTATATTTATCTATCATTATTTTTAAATCAACATAACTTCTACCTGTTGCAAGCACAAAAAGATTACCTAAAGTTCTAAATTCAGTTACTTTATCTATATTTTTCTTAATATCTAAATCATTTTGATAAAATGTTCCATCATAATCACTTATTAATATCTTCTTCATAGTTCCAAATACCTAACTTTCCTTTAATCTGATTCAACTTCTAATCTTTTTTCAATATCTTCAATACTAGGTAAAGTATTTTCTAAAAATTCAGGTATCTCTGATAAAATTTTATATTCACTTACTCCAATAGGCTTATTTATATCTTTTAGTGCTAATTCAGCTGTAACTCTTTTCTTATCTTTACAAAGTAATATTCCAAATGTTGGATTATCACTGTCTGTTTTAATATATTTATCAACAGCACTTAAATAGAAATTTAATTTACCTGCATACTCAGGCTTAAATTCAGTTGTTTTTAATTCAATTACAACGTAACATCTAACTTTTAAGTTATAGAATAGTAAATCAATATAATAATCTTCATTATCTATCTCTAAATGATATTGCCTTCCTATAAATGCAAAACCATTTCCCAATTCCAATAACAATTTTGTTATATTCCTTGTTAATTCTTGTTCAATATCTAATTCTTTTAAATCTTTATTATTACTAGTTGTTATAAAATCAAAAATATATGGGTCTTTTAATAATTCCTTTATTTGTTCATTATTAGGAGATTTTAATGTTGTATCAAAATTAGTAATTTTATTTTCTAATAATGCCTGTCTTTCATACAATTTACTAGCAATTTGATGTATTATTACAGGTCTTGCCCAACCATTTTGAACAGACTCTTTAATATACCATTTCCTAACATTTTTATCTTTTACTCGATCCATTATAGTTGTTATAGATGACCAAGGTAATTTTGCAACATCATGTTGCAAAAATTCATCATTATCAAACTCCGTTGCAAATTTCTTCATATATCTTAAATTTCTTGCAGACATCCCTTTTATTGTAGGAAATTCAATCTTCAAATCTTTTGCCAAAGTATCTATAAAAGATGAACCCCATTTATTATTTTCAACTAACTTTAAACCAATATTATAGTACATTAAAATTAAATTTTTATTTGCATTCGCTACTACTTTATTTCTTGTCGTTATTAGTGTTCTTTTAATATCATTTAATAATTCAAAATATTTATCATTATTTTCTATCATTTTTCCTCCATTATATATTTATCTTCTTCATAATTCCAAATACCTAACTTTCCTTTAGCAAATAGAGGCTTATCTAATACTTCAATATCTTCTAATATCCAAGCATATCTTCCAAGTCTATAATCACCACAGATAAACTCTAGCTTATCTTTATGTATCTCATCTAAAAACTCTTCATCCATATAGACACAGTCTACTAACTTACATTTACAAATGATTAGTCCAAAGTTTAAATCATTACCATCAACAAGTCTCATCAACTCTTTATTATTCTTCCACTCTTTAGGTATCTTAGTAGAACTAGCATGAATATATAACTCTCCTCTATAATTAGTTTTAAAGCTCCTTGTCTCTATTTTCTTTTTACCTAATTTTATTAAAGTTGCATATGGTTCTGTTAAACTAAGTACTTTCACTTTATAATTCCTCCATGACATTTTAATTCATATATTAGTTTTTTATCTTTATATATCTGTTCAGTACCTACAAAGTTTTCCATATCTCCATCTACATTAAAGGTATAAAGATAGTCTTCATTTACAAACTCTTTAGGTCCTCTAACAGGAATAATATCTTTATCTTTCCCTACTTTCATAAGAGCGACTCTTAAGACTTTGTCCATCAATTCTTCTGTTAGACTATCATCTAAAGTAACTCCATAATAATTCATACCCCAAAGAATATTATCATTATAATAAACTACTTCTTCACCAATAAACCTAACTCCGCCAAAATAAGTATCATGATAAGTAAAGTTGCCATCTGTAAACTCATAATCTTTTGACTTTAATCTACTAGGTATAACTTTAGGAGCATTACTATTAGCATAAGTACCTTTCTTTGCTTTCACTAAAAACTCTAAAAATTCTTTGTTATTTATATTCATAATCTATTTATCTCCTTTAATTATCAAATATTAAAAAGGCTAGCCACCTTTGACTAACCTTGTAAAATGTCTAACGACACCTGACATTAGTATAAAGCATTTCTGCTCCTGTGCTTATATATTACACTAAATATCATATATTAGTCAATTTTTTTATTCACTTTCTAAACTCTTTAAATAATCTAAGAACTCTTTAGGTGGAACTTGCTCAAAATACAACTCTTTACCTGTAATAGGATGAACAAATCTAATACTCTTAGAGTGTAACATTTGTCCAAAAGATGTAGTATTTTTATGATTACCATATAAAGGATCATTACTAACTGGATGTTTAATGTAGTTTAGATGTACTCTTATCTGATGAGTTCTACCTGTCTCTAAGATACACTCTATTAAAGTATTATTTTTAAATCTCTTTAATACTCTAAAATTAGTTATTGCATCTTTACTATTATGAGCGGTTACAGCCATCTTTTGTCTATTATTCTCATCTCTTCCAATGGGAGCATCAATAGTACCAGTCTCATGCAAGATAACTCCATCAACTATGGCAAGATAATGTCTTTCTATTTTTTTATTTTTAATCATATCACTAAGTAATTCCATAGTTTTAGCATCTTTTGCAACTACCATTAAACCACTTGTATCTTTATCAAGTCTATGAACAATACCTGGTCTAAAGGTACCATCTTTACTTACTTTAGAGTGATAAATAAGAGCATTAACTAAAGTATCAGTAACATGTCCTGGAGCAGGATGAACTACAAGTCCACTTTGTTTATTAATAATCATTAAGTATTCATCTTCATAAACAATATCAAGAGGAATATTAGTAGGCTCAAGAGTCTCAAAATTAACCTCTTCATCAACTGTTACTTCAATAATATCCCCTATCTTTACTTTATAACTGGCATTTTTTTCTTTACCATTAACTACTACTTTAGATTCACTTATAAGCTTAGATACTCTATTTCTTGATAAATCACTATTACTTGCAATATAACTATCTAGTCTTATCCCTTCACTATTTACTTCTAATGTCATCTTTTTTACCTCTTTCTTTTAATATTTCTTTAATTATAACAATAACAATTCCTACTACTATTAATATATCTGCAAAGTTAAAGATAGGATAGTTATATCCTAATATTTTAAATGATAAGTAATCTATAATGTAACCATCTATTAATCTATCAAGAAAATTACCTAATAGACCTGCTAAGACTAGAGAATAACCTATAGAAAGTACTCTATCGTCTAAATTATTCTTTAACTCATAAATTATAAAAAATAGACAAATTATTGCGATAAATATTAATAGATAAATCCTACTTGCAAATAAAGAAAAGGCTGCCCCATCATTTAAAACATAAGTTAAGGAAAAGAAATTATCTATAATATTAACAGTTGTTAAATAAGTACTAACTAAGTATTTTAACAATAAATCTATTCCTAACAAAACAATAACTAAAACAATTGATAATATAATATTACTCTTCTTCTTCATTTTCTCTCCTTATATAATTAATTTTACTAACTACTAATTGTAACTCATCATATCTTTTCTCAACGGTTCCCGTAAATATGCAAATATCTCCTTTTTTAATATCCATATAATTTTTATATACTCTTGGAAAGAAAATAAAATCAATCTGTCCTGTCTCATCACTACTAGTTACAAAAGCCATATCTTCATTTTTCTTAGTCTTAATCGCTTTAACTTTCTCTACCATTACCATAACATTAACTATTCTATTAAAGTAATTACTTAAATTATTAATACTAACAATATTCTGATACTTACTCTTATATGTAGTAACAGGATGATTACTAATATAAAAACCAAAGCAATCTTCTTCTTGTTCTAATAAAACACTATTAGGAAATTCATTAGTAATAATTATCTCTGGCTTTAATACTAAGCTCTCATCTAAATCTATAGTTAAAGTTCCATAATTAACTAAACTATCTAAATTAGTAATTAATGTTTTTTTATTATACCCTAAATTTCTAAAAGCATCAGCTTTTATTAAAGACTCTAATTGTTTTTTAGTAACTCCTCCTCTAACTAACTTAGAAAAAGCATCATATATATCAGTAAATTCTTTATCTCTTGATTTTAATACTAAACTAGAAACACTTGTTCCTACACCTTTAATAGTAGAAAACGGAAAGATTATATTATTACCATCAATAACAAATCTATTAGTACTCTTATTTATATCAGGCTTTAATACTTTTAAATCATGACTTCTTATCTCTCTTAAGTATTCTTGCATTTTAGATGAAGCCCCTATAACATTATTTAAAAGATTAGCATAGAACCCTAACTTATAATGTACTTTCAAATAAGCCATTTTATAAGCGACTAGGGAGTATGCAACAGCATGGGATTTATTAAAACCATAACCGGCGAATTTTAAAATGCTTGAAAATATTGTTTTAGAAATATTTTCATCGTGCCCTAACGCTTTCGCTTTACTTATAAATTTACTTTCTTCATTCTTTAAAACATCTACTTTTTTCTTACTAATCGCCCGTCTTAAAATATCCGCTTCTCCTAATGTATAACCTGCATATATGTTTGCAACTTGCATTATTTGTTCTTGATATATCATAATACCATATGTTTCTTTTAAAATAGGTTCTAATGATTCATCTTGATATATAACTTTCTCTCTTCCTTCTTTTCTTGCTATATATAAATCTATATTTTCAGCAGGACCAGGTCTAAATAGAGCAATCGCGGCGATTAAATCATCAAAACTACTAGGTTTAAGCTTTCTTAAGAATCCTCTCATTCCATTAGATTCAAATTGAAAGATACCACTAGTATCACTTCTTGCAAATAAAGTATAAGTATCTCTATCATCTAGAGGAATATCATTAAACTCTATTCTTTCACCTCTAGTTTTATAAACCATATCCATGACATTCATAATAATAGTAAGATTTCTAATCCCTAGAAAATCCATCTTTAATAGACCTAACTCTTCTAAATAGTTCATAGAATATCCTGTTAAGTACATATCATCACTTTTAGTTAAAGGAATAACTTCATCTAAGTCCTTCTTACACATAACAATACCCGCTGCATGTGTTCCAATCTGTCTTGGAAAGCCTTCGATAATAGAAGCGACTTTATAGACTTTAGATAATACTTCATCGCTATTTATATATGCTCTAAACTTCTCATTTTCCCTATAAAATTCCTCTAACTTCTTATGAGACATAACAGGTATAAAAGATGTTAGCCTATCTACTTTATATAAAGGTACACTAAATATACGAGATACATCTCTTAACACTTGTTTAGCAGCAAGAGTTCCAAATGTAACTATTCCAGATACTCTTTTTTTACCATATTTATCAGTAACATAATTAATAATATCATCTCTATAAATATCAGGTATATCTGTATCAATATCAGGCATAGTCTTACGTTCTGGATTTAAAAATCTTTCAAATAGTAAATTATATTTTAAAGGATCTATTTCCGTAATACCAAGAGAGTATGCTACTAAACTACCAGCTGCACTACCCCTACCTGGTCCTACTAATATACCTTTCTTTTTAGCATATCTAATAAAATCATAAACAACGAGAAAGTAATTGGCAAAGCCCATGTTATTAATAATATTGAGTTCATAACTTAATCTATCAAGATAATCTTTAGTAACATTATTATTAAGTCTTTTAGATAGCCCTGCTTTAGCAAGACTCATTAAATAAATAGATGAATCTACTCCCTTAGGACATTCATATATAGGTAATAATAAACTAGGTTTAGGAAACTCTAAAATACATTCATCTACTATTTTTAAAGTATTAAGTAGTCCTATATTTTCATAAGTATTAATAATATCAGTAACTTCTAATTCTTTATTTAAAGTATCATAACTAATATTATCATTAAGAGTCTTACCATCTCTAATTAAATAAAGATATTTTAAATAATCACTATCTTCTTTTCTCTTATATAAACATGGTTTTAAATAAACTATATCTTTAGTAATAACTAAAGCCTCACTTTCCTCTTTCTTATTACTAAAGCCAAGATAAATATCCGTAAATTTATCTTTATGTTCTAAATAGAAATTCAAACTATCAAAAGGTACTAAAAGAAAGAGATTATCTTTATAGTTAATAATATCTTCTATAGTTAAAGTATTATCATTTACTCTTGTACATATTTTTATTAAATTAAGATATCCCTGATAGTTTTTAATATAAAGTAATATTTTATAATTATCAAAAGATACTTCTAGCCCAACAACAGGTTTTATTTTCTTAAGATTACACTTCTTAATAAACTCCATTGTCCCATACATATTATCATCACAGATAATAGCATTAGTTCTATTATTTTTTATATTATAATCTATAATATCATCTATTGTTAAAAGACTAGAAAGTAAAGAGTAATTACTCTTAACATATAACATATTATACATAATAATCACTCTCCTCTCTTCATTTATATCATACAGATGTATGCGAGTCAATAAAATTATGCGATTTTATTTGACTTTGTGTTATATTTATGATAAAGTTATAAAGCAGAAACGTTTAGTAAAGGAGGAATTATTATGGCAAAGAAAGTTACTAGCAAAAAGCCTTTAACTGGAAATAGTAGATCACATGCTTTAAATGCTACTAAAAGACAACAAAAACCAAATTTACAAGTAATTAGACTTGAAGATGGAACTAAAATTAGAATGAGTGCAAGAGAAATTAGAAGTTTAAGAAAACAAGATAAGCAAGCTGCTTAAAAGAAAAAAGATAATCGCCACAAACGATTATCTTTTTCTATTACTATAATGCATACTAGCTTGTTTTCTCATATAATCCAAATTTCTAGCTTCTTGTTCTCTAGCAAGTCCTTGAAAATATGCTAAATCAAAAGTTTGATTTTTTTGTTCTGTAATTCCTTCTTTAGTATTACCTAGAACAGTTGCAATTTGAGATGTCATATTAGGCATAGTTCTAACCAAACTATTAGCTAAATTCCCTCCGACTCTAGCCGAAGCTAAAGCCTCAGTATATGACTTTTCTCTTATTTGATAATTATTCATTAATTGCTCCTTTCTTACTGCGTGCTGATATATTATCATATTTTAGATAATTTGTCAAACATTCTTTTGTACTGCAATTAATGAATACTTATCTTTCTAAATAATTCGCTCCTTTAAAAGAGCCTCCTTCTGGTTCTTCTCTTAATAAATCATTAAAATTCTGTTGTCTTAAAGCTTCATATATAACAATAGCAACACTATTAGAAATATTTAAAGCTCTAACATTAGATGTCATTGGTATTCTAAGACAATGAGATAAATCATTCTTTAATATTTCTTTAGGAATACCAGTAGACTCTTTTCCAAAGATAAAATATAAGTCTAAATTATCTTTATTACTATAATCAAAACTAGTATGTGGAACTCTACCATATCTAGTTAAATAATAGTAGACACCATTATTTTTAGATGTAAAATCATCCCAATTCTCATATACTACATAATCTAGTTTATCTATATAGTTAACTGCACTTCTTTTTAAATGAGCTTCATCTAAAGAAAAACCTAATGGTTTAATTAAATGTAATTTTGTATTAGTAGCAACACAAGTTCTCATAATATTACCAGTATTTTGTGGTATTTCAGGTTCAAACAAAACAACATGATTCATAACAAATATCCTCCTAAACTAAAACAAGACTTATTGTCCTGCTTTATCATTAATATCAAGAAAGTTTAAAGCTTCATCTCTTGTTAACAATGCTCCATTAAGTCCATCTTCTACTGCTGTAACTTTACCATCAGTAAATTTAATTAAACATGGAGTACGACTAATAGTAAAATCAGTTCCTTCAAGTAATCCATTTATATAAGACTCTTTATCTTCTACATCTTCTAAATTAATATAAACTAATCTTTCATAATTATTCTTTTCTAAAGGTGATTTAATTGTCTCTTCAAACTCTCTACACTCACTATCACTAGCAGTACACAAATATAAAACTGGTGATGGATTTTCTGTTAAATAATGTTCAAATTCTGAAGGACTAATCTCAGAAACTACATCTTTTAAAACAGGTATTTCATTCTGATAAGTTTTATAAGTATTATACCAACTAGCTAAGTACAACACTAAAACTATCACTACAGCATATATAACAACTAATACTACATAATTCTTTTTTTGTTTCTTTTTACTTTTCATCTCTAATCACCTCTAACTTAAGTTAATTGTAACACAATCTTAAAAAAATGAAAATAATAGTTTACAATTTTTTAGGCAGAAAAACCTCCACATTACACAATTAACCATAAACTATTATAAAGGAGGAGAAAGTCATGTACAATAGACCAATATATCCAAATAATAATAGAAATGGTTTCATTCCTTTAATAATTGGTGGTGTTATAGGATATGGACTAGGAAGCAATAATAGACCTAATTATTATCCAATGTACCCTATTCCAGTTTATCAAGTATATCCACCATATTATTTATATAGATATCCATATAGAGGAAGATAATAAATCTTTCTTCTTTTTTTGAAATAAAAAGCCCTATGGACTATTTTATTTCAGTTATTTCAACTTCATAACTTCCATTAGGACTTTCTACTGTAATAACATCGCCAACTTTATGATTAAGTAGTGCTTTAGCGATAGGACTTTCATTAGAAATTCTTCCTTCAAAAGGATCAGCTTCTTGACTACCTACGATTTGGTATTCATCTGTATCATCTTCATCATCTACATACTTAATAGAAACTGTACTACCAAGACCAACTACATCTTTTGGAATATCTTTAATAATCTCTACATTTTCAAGCATCTTCTCAATAGTTTTAATTCTACCTTCAATTTGAGCCTGTTCATTTTTAGCAGCATCATAGTCAGCATTTTCAGATAAATCACCTAAACTACGTGCTTCCTTAATAGCCTGAATATTAGCAGGCCTTTTTTCATTTATTAATTCACTTAATTCTTTTTTCAAATCATTAAGTCCTTCTTCTGTTAAATAAACTGTTTTTTTGTTTCCCATTGTAATCACCTCAAAAATTATTATAAACTAGCTAGGTCTCCCTAACCATAATACGAGTAAAATTTTAGCATAAATTTAACAAAATAGCAAGTATTTTTTTTAGAAATTACTACTAGATATAGTATGCTATACACTTTAAAATGATACTAAGAATTAACAATCCACTCTATTATTAACTTTTTTATAGCAAAATACTCATATTCATCATATTGCATATTACAAATACAATATTTCTTATTAGCAATATGAGAACAAAACATACATTCATCTAAATTAAAACAGTCTTGAATAAACAAAGAATTACTTATTTTATTAGAACAAATAACACTATAAGAATTACTACAATTATTAGAATCATCCACCCTAATTGAAAAAGTACAGTTACCACTTCGTTGTGATGCTAACAAATACTCACTTCTAGCACAACCATCACAAAATACAATGTTTTTACAATTAGAACAATTTGTAGAATTATAGACATAACTAGAGTCATATATAGTATCACTTTTACTAACATAAGTAGAATTATAGCATCGCTCAGTTGTAATAGTATTAATCTCTTCCCAAGTATTTATTAATTCTTCCAAAGAACTAAAAGATATCTTTTCTTTCATAAGCCCTTTACTACTATCAAGTCTTTCCATATTATCTTTAGTAATAAAATTAGTAGCATTATCAAAATCAGTATAAGTCTCTTCATTAGTCATATTATCATACACTTTACGAGGAAGTTTTATATCAAAAGCATATTTTTTATAAATATTATCTAATGAATCTTTATTCTCTACTAAAAATACTGCTTTAAATATCTTATTTATAATCAATAATACTTCTTCCCTACTCATATCTATTACTTCCCTTTTTTCTACTATTAGAAAGAGTTATTAAGATATCTTTTAATTTTCTCGTTGTAAAGTTAGAGAAAGTATTCTTAACATTATTTTGTACTTTTTTAATCTTATCACTTACTTTAACTTTATCTCTTTTCAAAGGAACTGCTACAAAATCAGTAGTTTTCGCCTTAACAACTGGTAGTAATTTACCATCCTTACTTAATCTTACTACAACTTCTCTATTATTTAAACCTGTAAGTAAATTAATTTTATCTTCATCTGTTACACTTCTAGCGAATTTAATATCTAAAACATCTTTTAATAGAACTGCATCACTTCTTGAAGTCCTAAATGCATAATAGTTAATAACATTTGCAAAGATTGAATCTTGTAACTTCTTACTAATCTGTCCAAAATACTGTTCTGTTAAAATAAGAGCGATATCAAATTTTCTCGCTTCCGCTAAAATTCTTTCCATAATGGGATTTTCAAGCAAGGATACTTCATCAACAACTAGTATTAATTTCTTACCTATTTTATCTTCTATAGCAGATTCTAGTATTCCTTCCATTACTAAAGAAGAAACAGTCTTAACTATTCTATCACCTAAAATACTTCTATCTAAAGAAAATATAGTTAAGTCATTATCTTTTATTACATCAGGGATTCCTTCATCAAGCTTTTCAAAAGTAGAAAACACTAACATCTCATCTATAAAACTAATTATTGGTGATATACTCTCATTATAATAATTAGTCTTTAAATCATTAAATTCTGTTAAAAAGAAAGAAATAACAGTATCATTAAGTTTAGGAGTTAGTTCTTTTACTAGACTATTACGATACTCTAAATTTAGTAAAACTTTTCTAATGTTAGCAAAGGAAAAGTCTTCTTTAGCAAGTAATAAATTAATCGTATATCGTAAAACTCTTTCTAATTTTAAATTATATTGGTCCTTCATCAAGTTTTGAAACACTGATAATAACAGTTCATTTTTTATAACAATATCACTGTTTCTAGATAAAAACAAATCACATCTATCATTAAAGAAATCTATTACTCTACATTTATCTAACCCGCCAATATCTTTTTCTATAGAAGCATGAGGATCTATTATTACAACTTTATATTTCTCACTACTTAACATTAAATTTTTAACTAATAAACTAATAAGTTTAGATTTTCCACTTCCACTACTACCAACTATTAAAGAATGTTTAAAGAAGTCATAATCTTTATAGTCAAGATATAACTTATTATTTAAATAAGGAAAAGCATCTACACTAAAAATACCAGTATTATTACTAGTTAGAAGAGGTAATACTTTCTCTAAATTTAAATATTTATTTTTTTTCTCATAAGAAAATCTTTTATTATTACTAAAATCAACACTAAGTATATAAGTAGGTCTTGCTATTAAAAATCTTCTTCTAATATAATTACTACCATTCTTAAAGAATAAATAAGTCTTAAATAGTCTCTTACTACCAAAAGGTATTATATTAATAATAATATATTTAAGTTCTCTATTATGTTTTAATCTATTAATATCAAAAAGTTCTACAGCATTTTTATCAACATCTAAAATAACAGGTTTCCCTTTATTATAATCAATTACTATATTTACATCATTTTCTTTTATCAAAAAGTCATCTATAGAGTTTATAGTTGGTGGCACTTTATATTTTGTAACTAAGTAGTATTTAACTTTATTACTAGATATTTCTATAACTATTTTAAACTTTCTAAAAGTACCATTATATTTACATATATAATCTATCAATTCTTGCCAAGATTCTTTTGAAACATTATCTTTATTTAAATAAATAGATTGTACTATCATATTAAAACTCCCCTTTAGTGAAGTTTAACATAAATGAAAAGAAAAAAACTGACATTTATATTTTATATTTTGTCAGTTTTTAGGTCTATTAATTTATAGAAAAGTGTGATACAATACATATATGAAGAGATTCTTCATAAAATAAAAATGAATACATCTATTAGAATAGATGCTTTCAAAAAAATGTGTTTTTTTAGATAACATCTAATTCCAAAAGAAATTAGATGTTATTATTATCTAGAGATCAAGGTGATAATAATGAATAACAAGATAATGATAATTATGAAATATGATTTTTCTCGTTTGTTCATATATCTTGCTCCTTTCTATAATTTTAAAATTATAGAAAAGGCTTAGTTTTTCCAAATAAATGTATTCGTATTTAGTGTAACATAAAACTCGTATCTTTCATAGTACGAGTTTTCGTAAATTACTTCCTTGTTAATCTTCTATTGGTATTAAAAACTCTGTTATTCCATCATGATAATACTCAAGTTCTGGTAAAGGTCTAATATTATATTGCAGATTTAAAAACATTGTCTTATAGAACTTTTGACTTACTCTTCTAATATCTTTCGCTTCCTGTGAATCAATTATAAAGACTATCCATTTACTTTTAGAAATAACATATTTTGATAATCCTGCTAGTTTTTCTTTATATAAACACCAATATTCAAATCTATCACTTTTATATCTATCTTCATAAGTAACCATACCATAGTCTGGATGGCTATTAAATTTATTTATACACTCACTAAAAAATCTTGGAGCATCTTCTTTAATAGTATCATTAGTAGTTTTAATTCCTACTCCATATAAAGTAAATTCATCTAAAGAGATAATGTTATATGTTAAATCACTACTATCAGTAACCTCTTCTTTAAAGACAATTCTAGGAAAAGTCTTAATACCTTTCTTTAACTCTTTCGCTTTACTTGGTTTAACACCATAAAACTTATAAAAAGCCCTTGAAAAAGATGTTGGATTATCATAATGATATTTAATTGCAACATC
>CALVIP010000009.1 GCA_944331715.1 uncultured Bacilli bacterium | reverse complement strand
TTATTGAACGGATAATTCAAAAGGTGAATTCAACGTTCCATCACCATTTATAATTTGCACGTTAGATTTTAGATTTACAGAAGGCCGCACGCCAATCGAAGAGCCCGAAGGCGAATTGTTGTTAGCGTTACCATTGTAGCTGACATGCCGAACGTTTGACGAAGAATATGGTGTTAAAGTCCAATAGTATGTATTGTTACCATATCTATCAAATTGCCCAGACATTAATTCTCCAAATCTCAATAATCCTACTTTAGCTTCTGCTATATTTGAGGTTATTGCAGTTCCGCTTGCATCTGTATATTTTGCATTCTTATATGAGTAGGAACTACCACTTCCTACAGTTCCTAGATACCAAGTTGTATTATCTTCTATCATTGAACTATAACTGCTATCTACGTAACTTGTTAAATATTCTCCGTTTAGGAATGTACCTATTGTATTTGTACTTGAAAATGTTGCATTACTTCCAAAGTTCATTGTTATAAACTCCCCAGAACTTTTTAGTGGTTCGGCACTTACTATCTTTGTTCCTGTTCCATTTTCGTGGCTTACTATCCTGTATAGATTATTTTCATCATTTCCAAATTTTATATATTCTCCACTGTATCTACTTGACAACACTGCTCCTGAAAGATTAGTATCATTATCTCCTTTTAAGCGATAAGGATTATCTATTGTTCCATCACCATCTACAATACGAACGCTAGATTTTAGATTTATTGATGGCCGCACGCCATACGAGCTCGAAGGCGGATCGTCGTGAGCGTCACCATAGCTGCTGACACACCGAACGTTTGACGAACTATATGGTGTTAAGGTCCACCACCAAAGTCCATTATTTAAATAACCATTACTATATGTTGTTCCTGTATAACTAGATTGATATTCATACATATTAAGTAATCCTACTGCATCGGTTACTGTGGTAGTTCCATTTGGTCTTGTTATACTTCCTAAACTAGTGGCATCTAATGTTGCATCCCATGTAGCATCCATTACAATGAATTTTTCTGGTTCTCTTAAATTACCTAAGAAGCCATCTACTGTTGTATCATTTAACCAGTCTTCCATATAACTACCTTCAAAATTAGTTTGATTTTCTGGATTATAAGTAACTGCACTTATATTCCATTGAGTTACTAATTTAGTAGTATTCGCTTCTTTATTAACAGATACTGCTCTCCATAACTTACCAGAATACCAGATATAATTATTTGGATCTTCTCCTGTTATAAATGTATCTACTCCATCATCATATTGATTTTCTTCTGGTATATTTGCTAGCAACACATCACTTACTGGTTCACCTTGTGTATTAACTCCATTTACTACTATCTTACCATGATAATGTTTATTTAAAACATCATTTCCTACTCCTTCTCTTATCCATACATATAGAGTATATGTTACACTTCCTCCTGCTTCAAGAGAACCTGTTGCTATTTTATAATTAGAATCTGCAATACTTGATAGATTAGCAGGACTTCCTGTATCTAGCTTATATCTTATATAATCTTTATTAAGTTGATTATTTGCACAATTATCTTGCTCTATCATATCAGTATCATCTTCTATAAATATTTCATAATCTGCTGCTAAAGTTCCTGTATTTGTTATTTTAAATGTATATGGTGTTAACTTCATTCCTTCTTCATCGGACATAGGGTACTGTCCTGATAAATCTATAGTATTACTTTCATCTCCAAAATCTATATTTAATGTTCCTACTTTTATAACATTATAATCTGCAGACTTTGATACTGATGTAAAAACAGCATAAGCACTTCCTAGTGAGATTATAGTTACTCCTAATATTGAAAATAATGTTACTAGTAATTGCCTTTTAGCCATTTTAGTAAGTGCTACTTCTTTGAAGTTATATTCTTCTATCTTTTCTTTAGTAATTTTCTTTCTATTGTTAAATCTCTTCATTATAATCAACACCCTATCTTTAGATATAGTATAGCAAATATTAAGAGAGTAATCTAGTACTTTTTGTAATTTTTATTTGCAATAATTCGCATTTTTTACTGCAGTAAACTAAAAAGATAGGCTTTATTGGCCTACCTGCTAAGTTATATTACTTATTTATTAGTATAAGTTCCACTAACTTGATTTAATCCATTTTGTACTAAACGTCTAGTGATTTCTACCACTGTTTAAACCGTTAGCACAGCTAGTAGCATCTAGTACTAAATTAACACCAAGTTCATTAGCTATTTCATATTTCATTTTATCAATAGCTTGTTTTTTCAAAATTTTACTGCAGTTTTACTGCAGTTTTACTGCAGTTTTACTGCAGTTTTCATTTTATTACCCATTGAGATTTTTTGTCTGTTCCTATATTTTCTATTAAATTATTCTTTCTTAAATATGCTAACATGTATCTTATTTTATTATTCAAATCTTTAGAATTATTTACTTTTAGTACAGGTGCTAGAAAATTATTAATTTCTTTTCTAGTAACAATACCATTTTCTTTAATGAAATTATATAGTTTTTCTTTATTTTCATCTAAATATAAATTATGTTCTTGTTCTAATGATACTTTATTTGTTTCTAAAGGTACTATTACTTTAAAGACATCATCATCTTTAAAACTAGGAATCCCTCCTGTATATATTTTATTATATTTAGTTATTTTCTTTATACCTGATCCTAATTCATCTGCTAAACCTATTTCTTTAAAGAAATTAGCTAATTTCGGATTTTTAGGATAAGGTGTATAGTTATATAAATCTATATAACCAATGTTTTTAGGCTTATTGGCATTTTCTGTAATTATAGCATCTTTTGTAATAATTAATCTTGCAGGTAAAGGATTAGAGTATTCTCTATGTATTAATAGATTAACACATAATTCTCTTGCTATAATGTCTCTTACATTTATTCTTTGATTATTTTCTAGATAAAATTTATCATTTAAATGTTTGGCAATAAAACTTACTAATCTTTCATAACTTTCTAATAAATTAGTCTTTATATCATCCCTATCATCATATCTATCTATATCTTTTACTCTTAATATAGCATCTGTTCTATAATATGATAGAGCTGATGCTATTACTTCGTCTTTACCAAATAATAAAATCCCCGCTAAATTAATTCCAACTTTACCAGTTTGTAAATCCTTTTCATATAAAGATGCACTTCTTAACAGTTCCATATCATTCATTGTAGCCCATGGGTGATTAGCTGTTCTATTAATAGCCATTTGTCTTGCCTTTTCTATTAAATCTTTTCTTAAATCATCTAATGTAGCATATGGATAAATTTTGTTTTCTATATAAGTACTACTTTTTCTTATATATAGATTGGAAACTAAAGTAGTATTATTAGTAATATCATAATCTCCATCTTCATTTCTATCAAAGATTTTACCTGCACTTTTATGTACATCTGAACTTTCATAAACATAGATATAAAGAACAAATTTATCATCAACACTATATTCTTTCATTTCTAAATGAACTGTAGGAAATATCTTTTCAGGATTATTGCAAAGATTTGCAAAGTCTTTTTTCATACTTGCGATATAACTTTTATATGTACCTATTACATTTCCATCATCATCAACTCCTAAAAAGATATGTCCTCCATTTCTATTTAGCATACCACATATACTTTCAAATAATGAACTAGGTAGTTTTTCCTTAGCTTTTTTAAATTCAACAGTAGTACTTTCTCCTTCTTTTATTTTTTCATATAGATTTACTGGTAGTTTAGATAACATATTAATACCTCCTCTTCTTATATATATATATTATACAACATAAAATTTATTTTTAAACTAAAAAGATAGGCTTTATCAGCCTATCGAATAAGTTATATTACTTATTTATTAGTATAACTTCCACTAACTTGATTTAATCCGTTTTGTACTAAACGTCTAGTGATTTCACCACCAACTGAACCGTTAGCACGGCTAGTAGCATCTGGTCCTAAATTAACACCAAATTCGTTAGCTATTTCATATTTCATTTTATCAATAGCTTGTTTAGCACCAGGAACTCTCATCTTCATTGAACCAGTGTTCATATTGTTGTTCATTTGTTTCACCTCCTACACTAGTAGAATGTGAAGTTTTTTAAATTTCATACATTTTTTTTACTGGTAATTTTTACCTATAAAATATTTTCATATTTTTTTTCTTCTTTATAGATAAAAGTATTATCTATTGTTTCTTTTAAAATCTCTTCGTAGTCAACTTTTTCTTCTTCTTTTAGAGTCTCTTCTAGTGTTGGATTAATTATAGGATGTTTTGGTACAAAGACTGTACAACAATCTTCATATGGTAAGATACTTGTATTATATGTATCTATTTTTTTAGCAATAGATATTATCTCTAATTTATCTAGACATGCTACTGGTCTTATTACAGGTATATTTGTAACATTATTTATTACATACATACTATTTAAGGTTTGTGATGCTACTTGTCCAATAGATTCTCCATTAATTATTACTTTAGCATTATATTTTTTACATAAAGCGGACATTATTCTATACATCATTCTTCTCATAATAGTAATAACATAGTTAGGAGAAACACTTTTATAAATTTCTTCTTGAATTTTAGTAAATGGAACTATATATAGATTTATATCATTTGTATAGACTTTTAATTTATTTACTAAAGTTATTACTTTTTCTCTAGCTTCTAAACTAGTATGAGGAATTGCTTCAAAGTATACTGCATCTACTTTAATTCCTCTTTTCATGGCAAGAAATCCTGCTACTGGAGAATCTATTCCTCCACTTAACATTAATAATCCTTTACCTTGAATACCACTAGGATATCCACCAAGTCCATTAAATTCATTATAATAAATATAAGTATTTTTTTCTCTTATTTCTACATGAATAATAACTTCTGGATTATTAACATCTACTTTAATATTATCCTTATTCTTTAAAACTATACCACCAAATATTCTTGATAATTCCATACTAGTTTTTGGAAAAGATTTATCACTTCTTTTAGTTTCAACTTTAAATGTTTTAAAGTTTTGTAATTTAACTGTTTTAATTAATTCATTCTTAATAGAATCTAAATCACTATTAGTAACATAGGCAATATGGTATTTATGTATACCAAAAATCTCATGTATTTTGTTAATAATATATTCTTCATCTTCTATATTATAATGTATATACATTCTAGATAAATCTCTTTCTATATAAACATTAAAGTCTTTTAATTTACTCTCTATATTTTTTGTTAAAGTTTTAACAAAAAAATTACGATTACCTTTTTTTGTAGTTAATTCTCCATATTTAATTAATATTACTTTTTCCATAAGCTTTTCCTTTCTAATAGTCTAAACTATCAAAATCTAATAAGAAATCAACTATTCCCATAATTACAATCCCTTTTTCATCTCTCCATCTTTTTATATTATCTTTTACTATTATTATTTTTCTAAAAAAGTCATTTGTATTTATTAATGAACGTTCTTCTTGCTCTCTTTTTTCTTTACTATCTATAGTTAAGGCAGACTGAATATAATATCTATTATTTCCTCTATTAGCGACGAAATCTATCTCAAGTTTCTTTTGTCCTGTTTTATCTCTTACTTCAACGACTCCAACATCAACATTAAAACCTCTTCTTCTAAGTTCAATATAAATAATATTTTCCATTAGATGATTTTCTTCTTGTTGTCTAAAATTTAAAAACGAGTTTCTAATACCTATATCAGTAAAATAATATTTTTTAGGTGTTTCAATATATTTTTTACCTTTTACGTCATAACGTTTTGTACTTTCTATTAAAAAAGCATCTTCTAAATAATTTAAATAATTATATATAGTCTTATCAGTTATAGATGTTTTACTATTATTTGATTTAAATGTATTAGCAAGTTTTAAAGGATTAGTAAGAGAGCCAACTGATGATGATAATATTTCTACAATAGTATATAAATCTTGTTCATTTTGAATATTATTTCTTTCTACTACATCATTTATATAAACATTCTTTCTTTGATTATCTAGATATGCCATTTTATCTATTTCATTTTTATATGATAAAACTAAAGGTAGTCCTCCATAAGTATAATACTCTTGCCAAGCATCTTCTTTACTACCTTCGTAAACACTATAAAATTCACTAAAGGAAAGAGGATAAACTCTTATTTCATCACCTCTACCTCTAAACTCAGTAATTACGTCGCTTGATAGAAATTTTGAATTACTACCTGTTACATATATATCTAGATTCTCTTTTCTTAAAAGTCCATTTAATAAATACTCAAAGCCTTCAACTAATTGTATCTCATCTAAAAGAATATAATATAAGTCATCATCTTTAATTTGTGACTTTATATATTTACTAAGTTCATGAACATCTAATAGAGCTTCATTATCGTCATCATCAAGTCCAACCATAATAATATGATCTTTTTTTACACCAGTTTCTAATAAATAATTTTTAAATAGATGATTTAATAAATAAGATTTACCACATCTTCTAATACCAGTTATTATTTTAATTAAATGATTTTCTTTTCTATCAATAAGTTTTTGTAAATAATAATCTCTTTTTATTTCCATAGAATAACACCTTCCTTTCTTTTAGAATAACATAATAGTTACTAGAAAACAAGAAGCCATTACGAATTTTTATACATTTTACACATTTTTCGTAATGACTTTTAGCTTGCTATAATTTTGTTTTAAATTAATTGTATATATAAATAAATCTTTACAGATTACCTTTTAATATTTTTATAAACTCTTTTGCTTCTGCCATAGTACTATCTTTAGATAAAGAAAGTCTTAGAGATGTTTTAGATATTTCTTTATCTTTTGTTAGTTCATAAATACTTTTAGAATAATCTTCTTTAGAGGAACATGCTGTTTTAGTTGATAGATAGACGTCTTTTGCTTCTAATTTATGGATCATAGTCTCTGGTTTTATACCTTTAATACTAAAGTTTAAGATGTAAGGAGATGCATCTATTTTAGAGTTTATAGTAATGCTATCTAGTTTACTTAACTCATCTCTTAAATATTTATTAATCTCTTTTACTTTTAGATAAGCTTTAGGTTGTTCTTCTAATGCTAAACGTAAGGCTTTTGAGAAAGATGCTATTAGTGGTAGAGCTGGTGTTCCTGCTCTATAGATAGTTTGACTATCTCCTCCGTTTATTATAGGAGATAAGTTAATTTTTTCTTTTTTTATGAGTAAAGCTATTCCTTTAAGACCATTAAATTTATGAGCTGATGCAGAGAATAGGTCTACATTTTTTAGATTTACATCTATTTTAGTTAAGCTTTGAGTGCCATCTACATGAAATATTGCTTTACTCTTTTCTTTAATTATTTTACCTATAGTATCTATATCTTCTATTATTCCTATTTCACTATTAACATGATGAATAGAAACAAGAACTGGATCTAATTTTAACTTTTCTTTTAAGTCATCTATATCTATATGATAGTTATCATCTAATTTTAAATTAATTACTTCTACATCTTTTAGAGTATTTAAAGTATTAGTAATAGAGGGATGTTCTAAAATAGTAGTAAGTATTATTCTTTTTCTATTAGGATAAGCATCTAGTACTCCTTTAATTGCTAAATTATTAGATTCACTACTACTACTTGTAAATATTACTTCATCCTCTTTTATATGAAGTAAATCTGCTACTTGTTTAACACTAGCATTCATTAGTTTTCTACTTTCAAAACCTAGTTTATGTATAGAATTAGCATTACCAATATACTCTTTAGAAACTTTAACAAAAGTATCTAGTACTTCATCATTTACTTTAGTTGTAGCAGCATTATCAAAATATATCACTTTACATCACCCTTTTCATTAATTATAGCATATTTATTTTTAGTTAATATTCTTTTAACTATACAATAATTTTTCTTTTCATTAAATGTTTTAGAGATTATATACGATAAATCATATATATTATAATCTAATAAATAATTATTTTTTATAATATATTTTTTTATATTTTTAATATGAATAGATTCTAAAAGAACAATTAGTTCTTCTAGATTCTTATTACCTTTTAAAGTAGTTATTTCTTTTTCTTTAAAACCTATTGATAGTAGCATTTTTTTATTATTTTTATTCATGGTTCCTCCGGTTAATTAACTATACTACTATTGTTTGGGATAAATTGCAAGAACTTAATTTAATCCAATTTAAAAGTTTTGTAAGATTGTTACAAAACTTCTACGCTTTTTAATCTCTCTTTTATTACCTCTATTGTCTTATCATAATTATAATCTAAAACTAAATCTATTTCTTCATTATTAGTGATTTTTCTTACTTTATTATAGTTTACCCATATAATATAACAAAGTTGTTTATTTGATAGTTTATTTTTCTTTAAAATTGTTCTATCATTTACTAATTTCTTAAAGTCTTTTCCATTAAAGTTTTCTAACGATATTTTTCTATCTAAATATTCTAAATCTGGAATATTTTTTAGATAATAAAAAGATTCTACCATAGGATAATTAATATATAATTTTCCTAATTCTGTTTCATTATTAAAAACATTTAAAATATCTTTAATCTTACTATCTTTATATTTATGATAATGAGGTTCAAAATCAAAAACTAAATATACCGAAGAAAAGGCATTTTTAGATAAAATGTTTTTATCTATTTCTAGTCCTTTTTCTTCTCTTAAATAGGAAACAAGATCATCATACTCTCCTTTTTTGTAGGCATCATATAACTCATATATTGGATTAGAAAAAGTAACAATATCATAATCAGATCCTATTAAAGATAATAGCCCATGGCTATTACTTCCTAATATTCTTGGTTCTTCCTTTTCTCCTTCTACTATTAATAATATTTTACTTCTCAAATTCTCCTCCTAACATCATTTTTTCAAGATTATGAGTTTTTCTTATTACTTTATTTGTACTATCTGCAAAGCTAGTTATTTTACCTTTGCCCATAATAGCATAACAATCTGGTCTCATTAATTCATTATCAATTAAATATGTATTATGTGAAGTAAGAACTGTTTGAAATTCACTTTTGTTATTTACATATTTTAATATATATTCTGATAACTCATAATGATAAAAGGCATCAAATTCATCTAAATATACAAAGGAAATATTTGCAGTTCTATTCATCCAATAAAAGAATAAAAGTAAAGATCTCGTTCCCGTTGATGCGACTAAATCAAATCTTACTTTATAATTTTTATATTTAACACCTAAAACTTTTTTACCTGACTCACTAATTTCACACAAGTCATAATTTTGTCCACAATCTTTTAAAAACTTTTCTAATTTTGATATAAGTCTATTATTAATAATAAAATCATTAATATTTTCTCCATTTGCCATTGCACCCATAAATTCATTATATTTTAAACTTCTAAACCAAAGCATATTATTTACAAATTCCATTAATAATCTTAAAGGATTATCTTCTTGCCAGTACATTGTATTATTATATATATATTTTAAAGCAGATATTTCTCTATTTTTTTTACTAATATCTATTGTCTTTGCTTCTTCTATATAATTATCAAACTTATTTGTTTGATAATTATATTTAAAGATTATATCTTCATTAACAATAAGTTCTTCTTTAAGTAATTCTCTTCTTTCGTTTTTAGAATATTTATAAACAATATTTTTATCACCAAATAAAAACTCATAACTAAAATCTACTGTATCATCTATACTATCATAGTTTTTATAGCATAGATATAGTAAATTATCTCCATAATTATCTGTTAGATGTGTAGTTATATCCATAATGGCAGCGCCTAAATTACTTTTACCTGAATTATTAGGTCCATATATTAATAATTTATTAATAAGATTATTTTTAATTAAATTTTGATTAAACTCATATTCATGGACTTTTGAAAAATCTAATACTATTTTTTCCTTAAAGTTTTTAAAGTTTTTTACTGTAAATTTCTTTAACATAATAAATACCTCCATATTAATTGTACCTCCTTTGTATTTTTTTTGCAATATAAATGTATTTTTTTTACATCAATATTATATGCAAAAAAAATGTCTTTATTCCGCAAAGACATTTTCTATAGTTAAGGTTTTGTTATCATAATCAGTAATTACACCAATAAGAGAAATAGGAGCATTTTTATTTAATTCTTTTATGTTTTTAGATAAAAGTTCTGCTTTTACAGTTAAATCATATTTACCTTCTATATCATCAGTAAATTTTAAAGTAATAGTATTATTTTTATTACTTTTACTAGAAATAGTTCCTGTTAATCTTATAAATTCACCTACATGATTATTATTATCGTTTATGATAGAGTAAGCTAGTTCTCTTATAGTATAAGTTTCAGGATTAGTGTTATACTTTATAGTCCAAGAACCTATAACAGTATCTCGTCTACCTACTTTTTGATTATATTTTATTACTTTATAGCCTAGTCCATAATACTCTTTAGTTCCTCCATCATTATAGGTTTTAGTATTAATAGCAAGGAATGGTCCAACTCCTGCTTTCGTTACTAAAAGAATATCTGTTGTGACTAAAATACCTATTACTAATATTACTATCATAATAATAGTAGATATCTTCTTTATTCTTTTTTCTTGTTCTACTGATATACCTTCTTGTTTTTGTTCTTCGGTTTGCATAATAACACCCCTAACTATTTATCTTTTCTAAAAATTCCTCTTCGGTCCAAATTGGTATATTTAACTCTTTAGCTTTTTCATATTTACTACCAGGACTTGCTCCTACGATAACTGCATAAGTTTTCTTAGATACAGAACCTACTGCTTTTCCTCCAGCATTTTCTATTAAAGCTTTCGCTTCATCTCTTGTTAGTTTAGTAAGTGTTCCTGTTAAGACAAAGCTTTTGTCTTGGAAGTCTTCTTTAACATTTAACTCTTCACCGATATAATCCATATTAAGACCTAGTTCTCTTAATTCTTCTATCATCTTTAGATTATCTATATTATTAAAGTAATCTACTATATTTTTAGAGATAATAGGTCCAATATCAGGAATATCTACTAATTCATCATAAGTTGCTTTACTTAAATTATCCATGTTTTTATAGGTTTTAGCAAGTATTTTAGCTTTTTCTTTACCTACATTTTTAATACCTAAAGCGAATAGTAATCTTTCTAGAGAGTTAGATTTACTAACTTCAATAGCATTTAATAAATTAGTAACAGACTTTTCACCATAACCTTCTAATTTAGTTAAAGCATCTTTTTTATCTTTAAGTTTATAAATATCAGGAATAGTACTTATAAATTTAAAATTATATAAGTCTTCCATTAATCTATCTCCTAGGCCATCTATATTCATAGCAGGACGAGAGACGAAGTGAATAAAGCTTTCTATATGTCTTGCAGGACAATTAGGATTAGGACAGTAATAGTCTACTTGGTCTTCTATCTTTATTAATTTTGTATTACAGATAGGACAGTTAGTAATCATTTTAAATGGTATTTCTTCACCTGTTCTTCTTTCAATCTTCGCTTCTACTACTTCTGGTATAACATCTCCTGCTTTTCTGATTGATACAGTGTCATGAATCATTAAGCCTTTACTGATAACATAATCTTCATTATGAAGAGTCGCTCTACTTATTGTAGAACCCATTAATTGAACAGGGTCTAGGATTGCATTAGGAGTTATTTTACCAGTTCTTCCTACTGTAAAGATTATATCATTTAGTTTAGTTAAGACTTCTTCAGCTGGAAACTTATAAGCGATAGCCCATCTTGGAGTTCTTGCCGTGTATCCTAGTTTTTGTTGATCTTTAATAGAATCTACTTTAATAACAACACCATCTATATCATAGGGAAGGTCTTTCCTTATTTCTCCTTTTTCATGGATATAGTTCATTACGTCATCAATATTTTTAACAATTCTATTATTAGGATTAGTCTTAAAGCCTAGACTCTTTAAAAACTCTAAGGCTTCATGATGAGTAGGAATATTATAATCTTCTGGATTAGGTAGATGGTATAAAAAGGCATCTAAATTACGTTTAGCAGCGATTTTAGAATCTAGTTGTCTAATTGATCCTGCGGCAGCGTTTCTTGGGTTTTGAAGTGGTTTCTCACCCTTAGAGATACGTTCTTTATTAATCTTTTCTAGGGTTTCTTTACTCATATATATTTCTCCTCTTACTTCAATATCAAGAGGTTGTTTTAATTTTAAAGGAATACTTTTAATAGTCTTAACATTATGAGTAATATCTTCACCTATTACACCATTACCACGAGTCGCTGCTCTTACTAAAACTCCTTTTTCATAGTGTAAAGAGACAGATAATCCATCTATTTTAAGTTCACAAACATAATTAGAATGGACCCCACTATTTTCTATTCTTTGTAGAAATTCTATTATCTCATCTTCATTAAAGACATCTCCTAGAGATAACATAGGAATAGTGTGTTCAACTTTTTTAAACTCATCTATTACTTCTCCTCCTACTTTTTTAGTAGGTGATGTATCAAGTACCCACTCTGGATGTAATCTTTCAATAGTTTCAAGTTCTCTATAGTAAGCATCATACTCTTGGTCAGTTATTTTAGGGTCATCTAAAACATAATAGTTATAAGAAGCATCACTCAATACTTTTATTAGATAGTTCATTCTTTCTATTGTAATGTTGTTTTCCACAGTTCTTCCTTCTTTCTAAATGTTTTTCCACAAAGGTTGTGGATAAAGTCCTTCTTCTGTCATATCTTTTAAAGCATTTACTACAAGAGGTTTATCTTCTTTATAAGTCATACCATACCAGGTAGAAGTTGTATTTATAACATCTATGGTTTTAATGTTTTTCTTTAGACAAGTATCTAAGACATCTGGTATCTGGAACTCATAATTATCAAGATCCTTACTATGAAGAGACAAGAATAAATATAGTTCATCTTCTAATATATCAAAGATATCAGGTGAAAATAATAAAAGGTTCATACATACAAGAGTATCTTTATCTATTTCTTTACCATTACTACTATGTAGAGGAGAAGCGATTATCTTATCTTTTTTCTTTATTACTTTACATTCTGTTATCTTAGATAATTTATTATTCCCTACTTCCATAATACCACGTTTTGCAGCGCCATTTGGACTTAGGGTATTACCTACAATATAACCTACTATACCATAGTGATTATAGATAATATCATCTAAATACTCACTAGCTTTTAAAAAGGCATCTTTACCATAGTAATCATCGGCATTGATTACGGCAAATGGTTCATTAATTTTATCTTTGGCACAGTATATGGCATAGGCAGTACCTAAAGGTTTAGTTCTTTTCTTAACTATATCTTTGAATCTTTTGGGAATATAATCATTATTTTGAAAGGCATATTCTACTTTTATATGAGCTTCTACTCTTTTACCTATAGTTTCTCTAAAAGCATCATAAAACTCTTCTTTAATAATAAATACTACTTTAGTAAAACCTGCAAGAGTAGCATCATAAATAGAATAATCTATGATAAATTCGCCATTAGGTCCTACTGGTTCCATTTGTTTTAAGCCTCCAAATCTACTACCTAGACCTGCCGCCATGATTAATAATGTTTTATCTTTTTTCATCATTTCCTCCATATAGATTATTATTATATGTTCCTTCTTTTATCATTTTATTAATTGCATTTACTACTAACTCTTTATCTTCTTTATAAGTTACACCATACCAAGTAGAAGCTGTTTCAATAACATCAACTGTTACTTTATTTTCTTCTAATAATTCATTTAAGACTATTGGTATTAAGAACTCACATGAATCTATAGCATCTTTATTATCTTCTAAAAAGATAGGTAGTTTTTCTTCTAGTATTTTAAATAGACTAGGAGTAAATAGTAACATATTCATAGAACAGATAGTATCTTTTTCTACTTCAAAAGGAGTACTACCATCTAAAGGTGAGACTTTTACTTTATCATTATCAAGTTCAGTATTACTCTCAATTATAGTAATTAGTTCATTATCTTCATTAACTTTACAGACACCACGTTTAGCGGCTCCATTTTCGGTTAAGGTATTACCAAGGCGATAAGCGATTAGACCATAATGATTATTTTTAATATTAGATAGATAATCACTTGCTTTCATATAAGCATCTCTTCCATAGAAGTCATCTGAATTAATGATGGCGAATGGTTCATTTATTTTATCTTTCGCACAAAGTATAGCATGGGCAGTACCAAGTGGTTTTTTCCTTGTCTTTAATAATTCTTGATACTCTTTAGGTATGTTATCATTATTTTGAAAAACATACTCTACTTTTATATGTGGTTCTACTCTTTTGCCAATTGTCTCTTTAAATATATCATAGTTTTCTTCTTTTATAATAAAAACTACCTTATTAAAACCTGCCTTAATGGCATCATAAATAGAATAGTCAATTATAAACTCTCCATTAGGTCCCACTGGTTCTATTTGTTTAAGTCCTCCAAATCTTGAACCCATTCCGGCAGCCATGATTAGTAATGTTTTATCTTTCATATGTCCTCCTAATATTATTTTTCTTTTAAAAATCTTTTTAACATAAATGTTAAGAAATATGGAAATGTATAAAATTTACCATTAAAGCCTATATTTTTATTACATAATTTTATCCCATATTTTATATCTTTATATTTATCACTTTCTATTAATTTATTAAGTGATAAAGTCTCATTGTCACTTGCTTTCACTTCAATAGGTATAAGAGAGTCTTTATCTCTAATAAAGAAGTCCATTTCAATTGTCCCTTTTTCATTTTTATAAAAGTATAGGGAATAACCTTCCTTAACTAACATTTCTCCTACTATATTTTCATAGAGAGCACCTTTATAGGTATTAAAGTTTTTATTAACTCTTAAATCTTCTCCTGCTTCATCATCAAGGGATGCAACTAAAAGGCCTGTATCTTTAAAATATAATCTATAATTATCAGGATTATAGTTACCTTTTAGGGGTAGGAAAGGAGTTTCCATACAATAACTTATATTGATAATACCGGCATTAGATAACCAATCTATAACACCAACATATTCTCTATTTCTAGCATTATGCTCTATTTTAGATATTTGAAATTTTTTATTTTCATTTCCTAAAAAGACAGGTATTTTTCTATAAACATTTAATATCTTTCCTTTAGCTAATCCACCTGCATATTTAGTAATATCTTCTTCATAATCTAAAAGTATTTGTCGTTGCATATTAAGAATACCAGAATAATTCTTTTGTTCAACAAATCTATTTACAATAGCAGGCATTCCTCCTACTATCATATATTCTTTGAAATTTTCTAGCATAACACTATACATTACTTTAGGTAAGGGTTTACAGTTTAGCATATAGAAATACATTTCTTCTATTTGCGTTTCTTTATATCCTTTAGCCCATAAAAACTCTTCAAAGTCCATAGAATACATTTCATAGTCTTGTTTATTACCAACACTATTAGATTCTATTTCTTGGTAATTAATACCCATTAGGGAACCTGAACAAATAACATCATATCTACTATCAATATTAAATGATTTTAGTGAGGTAGTTGCATTAATACAGTCCCCTATCTCATCAAAGAATATTAATGTTTTACCAGGGGTAAAGTTAAAGTTAGGATTAATTAAAGATATATTTCTTATTATTGTGTCTACCTCAAAACCATCATCAAAGATATTTTTATATTGTTTTTGTAAGACAAAATTAATCTCAACTACATTTTCATAATTATTTTTACCAAAGTTTTCTATAGATTCTGTTTTTCCTATTTGTCTTGCTCCTTTAACAATTAAAGGGAGTCTATTCTTATCATTTTTCCAGTCTATTAAATATTTATCAATTTTTCTTTTTAATCTTGGCATATTATCACCTCTACATAGATTATATCGCAAAATTCCTATAATTTTTATATGTATTTTTCACAAAATTCCAGCTTTTTTTGAACTATTTTTCACACTTTTCTTTTTTTATAGGTATTCCTGTGTTATTTTATAAATACACTAACCATAATATCTTTTTAAGTAAATTACTTTATCACGAATTGATACACCTATTACATCCTCATCATTTTCATCTGTTATTTTTTTACCATAGATACCTTCTAATTTTCCGAAACTCACAACATTATTGTTAATTTTATTTAATAACTTATTATTTATATAAATAATATCTCCTATCCTAGGTAATTCGTCAATATCATAAAATTCTATATTGATGTTATATAAGTTGTTATCATTATCTTTTAATTTATAATTATAGCCATCTATATTTTCTATTATTAATTTAATCATAATATTTATATTCCTTTCTACTATTATTTTATAATTGTTTACCTTGTTCTTTTAACCTTTCTTCTAATTCTGGTAACAATGGTATATTAACTGTATCTATATTTTTACATTCATCACAGAAATAATTTCCAACGATTTCAGCATTTGGTAATTCTATATTTGTTAATTTGTTATTATTAGAAAGAAACTCTTTACCTATGCTTGTTACATTTGGTAGTTCTATACTTGTTAATAAGTGATTATTGTAAAGAAAACTGTCACCTATGCTTGTTGCATTTGGTAATTTTATATTTATTAATGAGTTATTTTTAAAAAGAAAATAATCACTTATACTTGTTGCATTTGGTAGTTCTATGCTTGTTAATTGGTCATTCTCAGAAAGAAAATAACCTCCTATGCTTGTTACATTTGGTAATTCTATACTTGTTAATGAATTATTAATAGCAAGAAAATAGTTACCTATACTTCTAACACTTGGTAATTCTAATCTTGTTAATGAGTTATTACCATAAAGAAAATAGTTACCTATGTTTGTAATGTTTGGTAATCTTACACTTATTAATGAGTTATTACCATAAAGAAAATTGTCACCTATGCTTGTTACATTTGGTAATTCTATGCTTGTTAATCTATCATTCTCAGAAAGAAAATAGCTACCTATACTTCTAACACTTGGTAATTCTAATCTTGTTAATGAGTTATTACCATAAAGAAAGCCTAAACCTATGCTTTTTACATTTGGTAGTTCTATACTCGTTAATGAGTTATTACCATAAAGAAAACCTTCACCTATGTTTGTTACATTTGGTAGTTCTATATTTGTTAATGATTTATTATTATAAAGAAAGCTGTTACCTATGCTTGTTGCATTTGGTAGTTCTATACTCGTTAATGAGTTATTACCATAAAGAAAACCTTCACCTATGTTTGTTACATTTGGTAGTTCTATATTTGTTAATGATTTATTATTATAAAGAAAGCTGTTACCTATGCTTGTTGCATTTGGTAGTTCTATACTCGTTAATGAGTTATTACCATAAAGAAAACCTTCACCTATGTTTGTTACATTTGGTAGTTCTATATTTGTTAATGAATTATTATTATAAAGAAAGCTGTCACCTATGTTTGTGGCACTTGGTAATTTTATACTCGTTAAAGAGTTATTGTGCTTAAGAAATGAATTACCTATATTCTCAACTTTATCATTTTTTAAAGCTATTATTCTATTGTTTTTATCTAAAGTAATTATTACATCTACTTCATCACTATTATCGGTTTTTATTAAGATATTTTTATTTAGTCCATCTTTTTCTATTTTTATATCTTTTATTGTTCCAATTGTTTCAGGCAATGAATCCTCTAGTTCCATATCATTCCAGCATGTCTGAATTTGCTTGTTTTTTAAATCTAATATGAAATAATCGAATATTATATATTGTTCATGAGGATATTCTTTCACTTCAAAATTATCTATTATTACATTATTTTCACAGTAATAAATATTATTTATTTCATAATTATATTTATAATATTTTCCATCACTTGCTTTTACATAACCAGGAATTTCAAACGAATTTTGTAAATAGGATTGGTGCATTCCGTAATACTTATCAAAACTATTAGTAAGTCCTGGTATAATATTATCTAAGTTGTTACCAAAAGTTGAATCTGGGTTATTTACAGTATGGTTATATCTATTTTTGATAGAAAGAGTATGACTATTATCTCTAGTAAACTGAATACTTATAACTGATGTTCCATATTCATCTTGTCTTTGAGGTTTAGTATAGTTTTCTCTTTTTATTTCATCTACATTTTCTTTTACGGCAAAAAATACAAAACATTTATTTAGTCTGTTTCCATTAAATGTGCATAATGCTTCTCTAGGTGCATAATATTTCTTAAAGCTTTGTATTTCTTCTTCGCTATGACACTCATATAGTTTATATCCTGCTTCTTTTAATAATTCTTCTGGTCTTTTAGATCCAACTTCTTCATAGTTATTTTCAACATCAACTTGATTATATATATAATTTTTAAATTCTTCTTCTAAATTATTATCAATAATGTCTTTAACTAATGACCTGCTTTCTTTAAAGTTATCATGCAATAACTTTGGTAATAAGCCTTCTTGTTCTAATAAGGTAGGAAATAATTCACGACAAAGATGCATCATTTCTTCTCCATATTTTTTCTTTATTATTTTTAAATCTTTATTCATAACTTCCTCCTTTATACTTTCGTTAAACTCTTATGGTTTTTCATTAATTTTTTAATCCCATATGGATGTTTAAAGGCAACTGATACTAGAGAATTAGTAACATCCACTACTTTACCTGCTCCAAAGTGTTCATGTACTACATAATCTCCAACTTTATAGTCTATATCTTCATCTCTAATAACATCTTCTTTATTAATATGTTTAACTTCTTCAGTCTTTCTATTATTACTATCTATTAAACTCTCATCTATTTCGCTTATAAATCTACTTGGAGGATTAATACTATCTTCTCCAAATAGAACTCTTCGTCTAGCATTTAATAGATATAGTTTTTCTTTCGCTCTAGTTATGGCAACATAACAAAGTCTTCTTTCTTCTTCTGTTTCACTAGCACTCATCAAACTATTACGATGTGGGAATATTCCTTCTTCTAGTCCTAGAACAAAGACAATATCATATTCTAGACCTTTAACAGAATGTATAGTCATTAAACTTACTTTATGACGAGAATCTTTATATTCATCTTTATCATTAACTAAGCTTACTTCATATAAAAAGTCTTCTAGTGATACTAGTCCCATTCTCTCTTCAAAAGCTTTAGTAATAGATTTAAACTCTTCAAGGTTTTCTAGTCTTATTTCACTTTCTATACTCTTTTCACTCTCTAGTTCAGCTTTCATACCTGTTGAATCTAGTACTTTATCAATTAACTCTGTTAAGGTTATAGACTCTGCTACTTTCTGTAAAGATCTAATTAAGTCTTTAAACTTCTCTTCTTTACCACCATCTATCGCTTCAAATAGACTTATACCATCTCTATCAGCTTTTTCTGTTAAGTGTTCTATTGTCCTTAGTCCTATACCTCTTTTAGGAGTATTAATAACTCTTAAAAAACTTACATCATCTTTAGGATTAAAGATTAGTTTTAAGTATGCTAGTAAGTCTTTAATTTCTTTTCTTTGGTAGAAGCTGAAACCTCCTACAATACGATAAGGAATATTATCTTTTAATAGTTCTTCTTCTATGACACGGGACTGGGCATTAGTTCTATAAAGTATAGCGATATCACTAGCATCTTTACCACTATCTAAAAGTTTCTTTATCTCCATTGCAGCATAGTGACTCTCATCTTTTTCATCATAGGCTCTATAATAGGTTATCTTATCTCCCTCACCTTTAGTAGACCATAGATTTTTCTCTTTTCTTTTCTCATTATTTTTAATAACACAGTTTGCAGCATCTAATATGGTCTTAGTAGAACGATAATTTTGTTCTAGTTTAATACTTAAAGCATTAGGATAATCTTTTTCAAAGTTTAAGATGTTTTTGTAGTTCGCTCCACGGAACCCATATATCGCTTGATCAGCATCTCCTACAACACAGATATTTTTATATTTAGCACTTATCATTTTAGATAAGATATACTGAGCTTCATTAGTATCTTGATACTCATCTATTAATATATATTTATAACGTTCTTGATATTTTTGCAAGACATCAGAATGATTTCTAAAAAGAGTGATTGGTAAAAGTAATAAATCATCAAAGTCCATAGCATTATTCTTCTTTAATTTATCTTCATATTTATAATATACTTCACTTACAACATTTTCATAATCACTTGCAATATATCTTTCATAATCTTTTGGAGAGATAAGTTCATTTTTACAGTTACTTATTTTATTTCTGATTGCTTTAGGATTATATATTTTAGGATCATAGTTTAGACTCTTTAATATTTTCTTTACGATAGTTAGGGAATCATCACTATCCATAATTACAAAGTTATTACTGTATCCTAATTTATCATAGTTTTCTCTTAATATTTTAAGTCCAAAAGAGTGGAATGTTGATATTTGAATATACTTTGACTCACTACCTATCATTTTATCAACACGTTCTCTCATCTCTAAAGCTGCTTTATTAGTGAAAGTGATAGCAAGTATCTCATAAGGAGATATGTCTAATTCTTCTATTAGATAAGCTATTTTTGTGGTTAAGACTTTAGTCTTACCACTCCCTGCACCTGCTAGTATTAAAAGAGGTCCTTCATTATATAAAACGGCCTTTTTTTGTTCTTCATTTAAGTTATCTAAATCTATATTACTCATATTATTACCTACTTCCTAATTAATTGTAAATATTAAATATTACCTGGTAAAAAGATAAGCATTATAAAGCCTATGGCAATTAATATTATACCAGTTAATATAAGAATTATAGTGGATGAGCTTTTTACAAATCTCAAAACATAACCTTGTTTCGGATTATTAGGATTATAATAAACATCTATTAAGGAGTTAATAGGAAATTTCTCCATTAGAGGATTTGTAGATATATAACTATTAGTTCTTATATTTATATTATCACTTTCTACATTATTAGTCATTTCTGTTTTTATATTATTAAGTGAGCTAGATTTGTTAATAACTACACCATACTTTAGTGTTTTTCTATAAGTAATATTATTTACGCTATATTCCACTATAGGAAAATGTATACCATTATTGTTCCACACTGTATATCTAACTACTTTACCTTTTGTAGTAGAGGTAGATTTTTTTATTATATTTATATCTTGTAATTTTAAAACTAAACCTATTATTAAAAGTATTATTCCAATTATTATAAAAATTATAAACATAAGTATATTAACTTGCATATTTACCTATCCTTTCCTAATTAATTATATCATTATTTTAATTAAGGGAAAAGAAAAAGAGGTCATTTAGACATCTTTATTGTCGGCATCAAGAATATAAAGGAAATAGTTTATATCACGGTAGAAGTTATCGATAGCGAGTGGTTCTATTATAAAGTATAGTTTAGCATCTAATAAATCTTTTAACATATCACTTATTAGTAATCTTATTCTTCTAATAACAGTGATACTTCTTTCTGTTAATTCTTTTTGATTTTCTGGAGATAGAGGTAGACTATTATAATCTTCAAGTAACTGTGGATATATTTCATTTAAGATATTATTTAATACTTCTATATATGATGTTGCATCGGGATCGATTAAACCTCTTAAGAAAGATGTTATTTCATATGCTGTTATATTGTAACCATATTCTGTATCTAAGGCAATTATTGGGTCTTTTCTTATCATCTCTTTTAATCTATTTAACTCTCCTATATATAGTTCAATTTCTATTATCATAAAGTTATACATAGTAGGATAGGAATATGAAAATAGATTATTAGAAGTCATTTCATCTCTAATTTCTCGTGCAAGGCTTATAAAATCATTGGCAATACTTAAGGCTCTATCATTAATAGAAGTCATTGTTCTTATTAGTTCATCAGTTATTTCAAAGGTATCTGTAGGTGTTAGTTCTAATTGTGATTCCGTTATATCTGTAGCAAGGTTTATATTAAAAAGTTTCTCTGTTAATTTTTCAGTGGGGAGGGTGTGCTCTGTATAAAATATCTCATAGTCTACTCCTTTTGATGGTACTTTTCCATTAGTTATAGTTACTATTTCTCTACCTAAATCTTGACTTCTTTTAGCAAGAGCTCCTGCTCTTTCTTTATAGGGATTATTTCCATAAAATGATAGTTCAATATTAATACAAAAATCTCTCATTGTTCTTAAATAATATAAGTTAGTATTTAATGACTCTTCATAAAATTCTTCTTCTGTTAACATTTTATCACCAATAAATTATATGCAAGAAAAAAAAGAGATAGTATTGTAACTAATCTCTTATACTTTGATATAGTTTATTTAACTCTGTAAGAGGGTTATCTTCAACAGGTTTTGATTCTTCCTTTACTTGCTCTTTATCTTTTTCTTCTTTTAGTATCTTAACCATAAGTTTATATTCATCTAAAGTAAAGTTTTGACCTAATAAATCCATAGTAGGTTCTTCTTTCTTTTCCTCTTTAGGTTCTTCTATAATTACCTGTTTTTTAGGTACTTTATAAGCTTCTTTAATATCAAAATTATGAATAATATTGTAGTTTGTAAAAGATTCTACTTGGATTAGATTATGTTTATATTGATATTTTCTTATTAAATAATAAACTATTAAAACTACCATCCAGAAAACAAAGATAAACATACTTAATTCTAAAAGACTTCTAACGGCATTACTACTATATAACTCAGTAATATTAAAGACATCTAGATTTAGTGTTGCAATCTGTGATATTGCTAATATAAATAAGTACATAATTATTGCAAAGGCAGCACTATTTATTACTTTTAATTTAAAGTCTGCTTTATTACTAAATATTGTTTTAAAAAGTACTACATTAGTTATTATTAACATAATTAGATAGATAACAATATTAGGAAAGTAATATGTTATAAATACTTCATTAATAGCATAATCTACTAAAGTCATAAAACTACTACCATACTCTAATGCTATAAAGATGAAACCTGCTAAGTATAATAGAATATAAGTTCTTTTACTTTGCTTTCTATTAGAACCATTAGTAGTTATAAATATTATGGTTAAAATCACTATTGCTGCAAGTATCATTAAGTATAAGTTTTTAGATGTAATCAAATCAAAAACTGTTTGTAATTTTGTCATTAATGATAATGGACTCATTAATAACACCCCCTTTATTCAACTGTGTATAGTTCTGCTATATAAATAGTTTGTGTAGAACTATCATCTTTGGTACAGGTAATTAATGTAAGTGTAGTTTTATCATAATTTCTTTTGATAGAGACTGTACCTGTATTTTTTTCTTTATATATGTTTGTAATTTTATATTTGTAGTTAATACCTGCATAGGTAACTATAGCTTCATCTCCTACTTCTAGTTTATATAAGTCTTTAAAGAAGGCTTTCCAACCAGTACCAGAGTGTCCTGCTATTATTAAGTTACCATTAGTAGCATCAGGCATTTCACTACCTTTAATTATTTCTATATTTGCTTCCACTGTATTAAGTTTGGAATCAATATTGTAAAAACCCCTTCTAAACTTTATTTTTGGTATTTCTAAGTAACCAATGTAACTTTCAATATCTTGATAATTTTGTGTTTTAGTTTCTTCTTCATCAGTAGTAACTTCTGTTGTATTTACACTATATATTTCTGTTTCATTCTCTTTATATATTTTCTCATTCATATAATCATAGGCAAATAACTTTTTATCACTGATGAAGTTATAAAGAATAAAGAATCCTCCAAGTGTTATAACAAAGGCTCCGATTAGAGCGACTGTATTAGGAGAGATTCTTTTTTTCTTATTTAACTTTTTGTTTTTTACCATTGTAGTATACGAATCCTACTCCGGATATTAAAAGCATTGATCCTAAGATTGTGCTTATTAGGGATTTATTACTTCCAGTAAATGGAACTTCTACTATTTCATTATTTTCAAAGATAACTAAGGCAGTAGGTGTTTCATCACTGATTGTGAATTTATAAATTTCATCACTCTTCTTGTAACCCTCTGGAGCCTCTTTCTCTTCTACTGTATATTCTCCATCTTTAAGTCCAGTTATTGTATGTGGCTCTTCTGTAGTTACAAATTCTTCTATTACGTTTCCTTCACTATCTTTGACTACTAGAGTTGCTCCTGCTAATGGATTACCAGTTGCAGCATCTACTTTCAAGATGTTTACTAGTTTTTCAATAGCTGTATTTTCAATAGTTACAGTTACATCACGATGATCTTTATCTACTGTAAATTCATAGATTTCATCTGTTTTTTCATATCCAGCTGGAGCTTTAGTTTCTTCTACTGTATATGTACCATCTTCAAGATCAGTTAGTTTGTGTGGCTCTGTAGTAGTTACAAACTCTTCTACTACTTTGCCATCACTATCTTTAACTACTAGAGTAGCTCCTGCTACTGGTTCTTTAGTAACTGAATCTATTTTTATAATTGTTGCGTTTCTTTCTAGTTCTTTATTTCTAAATCTTATAGAAATATTTCTATTTGTATCAGTAATAGTAAATTCAACAATTTTATCATTTAAAATATATCCATCTGGCGCTTTTGTTTCTTGTAATGTGTAAGTACCATTAGGTAAGTTTTTAATTACATGTGATGATGTTGTTGATGTCCAAGTTGCTACTACTTTTCCAGAACTGTCTTTTAGTTCAAAAGTAGCTCCTGCTAACGGTTCTTCTGTATCAGCATCAATTTTAGTTATTGTTACTTTACTAGTTTCAAGTGTTAAGTTAGCTTGATCTGTTACAGTTGATGTTTCTGGATATAGCAATGAACCCATAACATCTTGCTTACTAGAATCACTTGACTCATACATATAAGCTTTATTTATAGAACCTGTTGCCGTTGCAGTTACAGTAATATTTAAACTTCCAATATCGACTGAATCTGCAGGAATTCTTACTTTGAAACTTTCATTAGGTGAGAACGATGTTTGGCTAGCTCCTGTTGTAGCATTAACAACAGTTGTTCCTTCTGGAGCATTACTTAAAGATATTGTATAGTTTCCAGTTGTATATAAAGTTTTAACACTGATAGCATTTGATTCATAATATTTTTTATCACTTGTTAAATTTAAAGTACTATCATTATTAACTAAGCTAATAGCTGGTGTAGCATATGAAGTTTGTTTTTTTCCACCTTCAACTAACTCAACTATATAATGTCTGATATTATAAGGATCTGAGCCTGTATATTTGAATGAATCTGGTAAGTTATTGCTGCCTGTAGTTTCATCTAAATACCACCAAATAGCAGCTTGAGTAATATAGTAGTCCATATCATCATTACCAGTTATACTAGTTCTAGGAAAACCGTTTGATAGTATATAAGCAAGACCTGCTGGTGCTTCTCCTGTTAATGTCATTGTAACACCATATGGTATACCTTTGTGAAAATCTGTACAGTATACATATCCACCTAAACTACTAGTTAATTTTGCATAGTTCCAATCATTAATATATCCATCTAGTATTTTTTCACTATCTGCTGTAAAACTAGTTGGTGCAGAAGATGCAGCATTAATACTTGTAATTCCAAAAATACTTAAAGCTGTAACTAAAACCATCATGATTACATATTTAAATTTTTTAGTTTTAATCTTTTTCATTTTTATCCCCCCAATTTGTTTTTGTGCCTATATTATAACATTTTTTTTATAAATATGCAAGATATTTCGAAAAATAGCAAAAAGTAGAACTGTTTAAACAATAAATCAGTTCTACTATATTATATTAATTTTTTATTTTATTTTGCTTTAGAGTCTTTAGATTCTAGTTTTTCTAATACATCGCTAACTACATCTATAGCTTTTAATCTTAACTCTTCAGCTGCTTTTTCTAAAACAGGGGTTCCTTTAGCAACGGCAAGATTAACTAAATCTTGACATTTTTTCTTGATTTCTTCTCCTTTTTTCTTAGCAATCTTTATAGCTTTCTCTTTATCTAAATCTTCAAGTTCAGCTTTAATTTCTTCTACTTTTTCTTCAAACATCTCTTTAACATCTTCTGCATCTACAGATTTAATTTTAGCGACAACATTATCTAGTTTTTCTTTTAAATCCTTTCTTGTTTCACTACCTTTTTTAGGAGCAAATAAAATTCCTAATCCTGCTCCAATAGCAGCGCCCGCTATAAATTTTCCAATTCCACTACTTTTTTTAGTATTACTCATCAATATCTCCCTTTCCTTTCTTATTAAATAAACTTGTTATAAAATTAACAATACTACCAACAACAGTATCAGTAACTATAGTTAGTTTATTGCTAACAGTATCAACTAAATTAAAAACTCCATCTAAATTATCTAGTTTTTTCTTTGTATCATCTAAAATGACATCTACTTTATTTAGTGTATCTAGTGCTTTTAACGCCAATACTATTAAAATAATTACTAATACTATTAATAGACTATCCAAAATAACCCCTAAAAATTCCATTTTTATTCTCCTTTCTTTTCTTCATACATTGAATCTATCAAATCAAATAAATTATCTTCAATGCTTGCATTGTTTTCTTTTTGATAGTCATCATCAGTAAAGTTTTTTAAATCTGTTCTTCTACCAGTAGCTTTTTCATGTGAAGCATCTTTATAGTCTATATTATACTCTAGTCCTAAATCACTATAATACTCTTCAGCATCTCCTACTGTGACCTTTGCCACTGAAGGAGTATTATCTGCACTTATATCTAAAAGACTATCTTCTTCTTTTATTTCTGTTATTTCTTCATCTTTTTTCATAGAATCTTTTTGTTTATTAGAAGTAAGCTCCTCTTCGAAGATATCATCACTATTGCCATAAGCTTTTTCTCTGACACTATCTACATCTATGTTTTTTGACTTATAGCTACTTGTTATTCTAACCTCTTTCTTTGTCACAATTTCGTCCTTTTTGTAATTTTCATCTAAAACTCCATAAATTGGAGAAATAATTGGTGACGGATGAAAAGTTTTCTTCTCATGTTGTCTAGAAGCACTACCATATTCATGTATTTTTATTTCATTATCTGTATTATTAATTTGGCTGCTACCACTATAAAGTTTCTTCTCTTCTTGTTTTTTCTCTCCTTGATATAATGGTCTTGTCTCTTTAACCTCTTTTTTCACTGGCTTTGGTTTTTCTTCTTTTTTAGGTTCGATTTTAGGAAGAGGTTTTTGTCTTTTATCTTCTTCTAAATCGATAAAATCATCATCTAATATAGCTTTAAATTTAAAGTCCCTATTAGGAGTTTCAACCTTTTCTTCTTTCTTTTCTTCTTCAACAATCAAATCTTCTTTTGGTGCTTGTTTTTTAGGTTTATCCTCAACAATTATTTTCTTTGCAATTGGTTTTTCTTTCTTTTTTACTGGTTTTGGTTCTTCAACTTCTACGTATTCTTCTTCAAAAAGAGCATTTTTTAGTTTATCTAATAGTTTCATAGCTAAGACTCCACCTTTCCATTTCTTAGTTCTCTTCTATTTCTATTCTGTCTTCACTAGTGTTATTATCACCATAGCCTTCGTAGATACCATATTTTTCTTCATACTCTAGATATGTATCTTTAGTAGCAGTACTGCCTTTAGGTTTCATAACGTCATAGGTATCTTCTTTATAGTCTAGGACATTATTACCAATAAGACTTTCTAAAACTGTTCTGTTAAATTCCAATGATTTTAAAACACTACTCATATTTATAATAGCACTTTTTATCTCATTTTCTTTAACAAATGCTTCAATTTTACCATAATTGTACATGTATTCTATAAAATATCTATCTGTATCTTCTATTTTTGTTATTTCTAGATAACCTTTTTTATTATTGTAGTCTAGCTCTTTAGAAAAATAAGCTTTATTATTTACTTTATATTCTGCTTCTTCTTTATTGTAAAAACTAACTACATCAATATAAAAATAGTAGGTATTATTATACTCATCTTTAAAACTAGCATTGTATTCGTCTTTTTCTAGTAGCCTTAAACCCTTAGGTATATAGTATTTATAACCATCAAAGACGTTATTGGATAAGTTAGTATCATTTTTTAACATAACATCTACTACTTCATCTATACTCATATTTGTTAAGTTAGTACATCCCGTTAGAGTTAAGATAGATATTATTAATAAAAATATTTTCTTTTTCAATATGCAACACCTACTCTTTTATAATTATAGCAAAAAAATAATTGATTTGTCACTTCTTTTGTGCAAAAAGATGATAGACATTTTTCCCCTCTTTACTAAAACGCATCTCATATTCACTCATAATTATGTCAGTATCTGTTTTATGGTAGTCAAATGAGATATCACTTAAAGCATAGCCATTACTACTTAATGTTTCAAGGGAATAGATAAATAAATCTTCATTATCAGTTTTCATTTCAATTCTTTTAGTATCTTTAAATAATGAATCATATTTATCTAAAAATATTTTACTAGTTAATCGCCTATCATGCCATCTTTTCTTAGGCCAAGGATCTGAAAAGTTTAAATATATTAAATCTATCTCTTTAGAAAATACTTTATCAATGTCCAATGCATTCATTCTAATTAGTTTTAAATTATCTAAATCATTAGGTATTTTTTTAATTGCTTTAGCCATTACACTGTCAAATCTTTCTATACCTATATAATTAATATCTTTATATTTAAGAGCGTTTTCTAGAATAAATTTTCCTTTTCCCATACCTATTTCAATATAGATAGGATTATCATTATTAAATAAAGATTTCCATTTACCTTTATAATCTTCTGGATTTTTAATTAGGTATTTACAACTATTTAGTATTTCTTCTTTATCTTTAACATTTCTTAAACGCATAATAATCACTCCATGTCATATCTAGTATTTTATCATAAATAGAATAAGTATGGAATAAAATAAAACAGAAAGTGAGGTTAAATTTATGAATCAAGGTATGCCTATGTGGCCAAATAATCCTAATATGAACCCTAATATGGGAGGATGGCAAAATTTTAATAGTATTAATCAAAGACTTAACAGCTTAGAAAATCAAGTAAATAGACTTGAAAGACAAATGAGAAGACTTGAGAATAGAGTTAGTAGAATTGAATCTAGTATGATTAGTCCAAGAAACTATGATAGTCAGTCAACTGGTTATGGTAATAGTAATGATAAATACATGATGTAAAGAGCGAAAGCTCTTTTTTTTGTTAGAGAAAAAAATTTTGGGTATACTAAAATTGACAGTTATTAGTAAATAAATTATACTTTATATAGGTTGTGATAAGAATGGAATTAAGAGTTTTAGAAAAAGATGAATATGAAAAATTTGTAAAGACTAATCCTTATAAGAGTCATTTTTTACAGTCTTATGATTGGGGATGTCTTGCTAAAGAGGAAAGAGGTCTTACTCCTTATTATTTAGGACTTGATGATAATGGAACAATAGTAGGAGCGACTCTTTTACTTAAGAAAAGTCTTCCTTTAGGATTATGCTATTTATATGCACCAAGAGGTTATGTAATTAACTTTAGGGAGAAAAAAATATTAGATAATTTTACAGAAGAGATTGTTAAGTTTGCTAAGAGGAAGAAGGCAATTTACGTAAAGATTGATCCTGATATCATTTGGAAGAAGGAAGACTATAAAGGTGAAGTTACAGAAGTTGAGTCTAAAGATAAAAATATTTATAATGAGTTACTTAGACTAGGTTATAAACATATGGGTTTCACTAAGAATTTTGAAAGTGCACAGCCTAGATATACTTTTAGAATAGATTTAAATCAGTCTATGGAGGAAATTACGAGTCACTTTTCGAAGACAACGAAACAAAGGATTGCCAAGTCATTAAAACTTAAGACTAAAGTTGAAATAGGAACAGAAAAAGATATACCAACTTTTTATCATTTAATGATGTTAACTGAGTCTAGAAAAGATTTTGTTTCTTATGGAATTGATTATTATAAGACTCTATATAAATTATTTAATGAAGATAATAAGGCAACTTTATTTTTAGGTAAAGTTAATATTAAAGATAGTTTAGAAGTATTAAATGGTGATTTAGATGATGTTAATAAGAAAATAGATGAACTTCCTAAAGAGAATATGTCTAAGAGTGCTAAGAATAAGCTTAAGGAACTTTCTAGACAAAAAGAAAATTTAGAAAAAGAAGTTGAGAAATATAACAACTATTTAAAAGAGTATGGCGAAGAAGTAACTCTATCTGCTCATATGATTTTAGAATATGGTGATAAGGCTTGGGTACTATATGCCGGAAATCATAATATCTTGACAGAGACTTATGTTAATTATCATACTTATTATGAACATTTAAAGTTTTGTAAAGATAGAGGATTAAAGATATATGATCAGTTTGGTACTATTGGTGATTTATCTAAAGATAATCCTAGACTTGGTCTACATGAGTTTAAAGAGAAATTCGGAGGAGACTATGTTGAGTTTATGGGAGAGTTTGATTATGTAGTTAAACCTCTTTACTACTTTGCTTTTACTAAGGTAGTACCAATTTATCGAAATATGATTAAGAAAAGAAAGAAGAAGGAACTTAAAGATGAAATTGAAAGAGATTAGTTTTGAAGAGTTAGAGAAATTTGCTTTAACTACTGATGAAGCGACTTTTCATCAGACTAAAGGTTGGGCTAAATTAAAGGAACATAACGGATGGTGTCATTATGTTGTAGGCTTATATGATGAAAATGAAATAAAGGGAGCTGCTTTACTTCTTGCAAAACGTGTACCTATTGTTAAGAAGTATATGTTTTATTCACCTAGAGGATTTTTAATAGATTATCATGACTATAACTTATTAAAAGAGTTTACGGAAGAGATTAAGAAGTTTGTTAAAAATAAGGAAGGTATATTTATTAAGATAGATCCTTATGTTATGTATAAACAAAGAGATTTAAATGGTGATTTAGTCAAAGATGGTATAGATAATAGTGATACTGTTGATAATTTAAAGAAGTTAGGTTATAAACATTTTGGATTTAACTTAATGCAAGATGCTTTACAACCTAGATGGATGCATACTATTACGGTTAAAGATAGAACTCTTGATGATGTTATGAAGGATATGGATTCTAAGACAAGACAGATTTTAAGAAAGAATGAAAGACTTGGTGTAAAGGTTAGAGAGATTACTAGAGATGAGTTACCTATATTTAAAGATATTATGCAACATACAGGAGAACGTCGGGAATTTATTGATAGACCTTTATCTTATTACGAGAATATGTGGGATAGTTTACATGATGATGGTATTTTAAAAATATTAATTGCCGAAGTAGATTTTGATGAAGAGATTGAAAATACAAAAAAAGAAATAGAAGCTTTAGAGAAATCTATTAAAGCAAGAAAAAAACAGTATGAAGATAAAAGTAAACCTATGAATGAGAAGAAGTATCATAGTAAACAAGAGTTTGAAAAGAATGAGATTAAGAGACTACAAAAAAATATTGAAAAAACTAAAGATATGAAAGAAAAGTATGGGGATAAGCCAATACTTGGAGGAATTCTATTCCTAATCTATGGTAAAGAAGTATTATCACTATACGGTGGTTCTAAAGCAGAACTTATGAGTTTTCAATCTGCTTATACTCTTCACTTTGCAGGTGTTAAGTATGCGATTGAACATGGCTACGATACATATAACTTCTATGGTATAACAGGTGACTTTAGTGAAAATAATCCTTTACTTGGACTATATCTATTTAAGAAGAGTTTTGGTGGTCAAGTAGTAGAATTAATTGGAGAATTTGATCTTATTATTAGTCCTTTCTGGTATCACGCTTATAAGATTAGTTATGCCCTTTATCATAAACTTAAGAA
>CALVIP010000008.1 GCA_944331715.1 uncultured Bacilli bacterium | reverse complement strand
ACTAGCATCTACATCATCAATAGTATCTTTTACATACATAGCAAGATAATTTTCATTTAATATAGAACTTCCAAGATTTTTTTAAATGTTGTTAACTTATATTATTTTTTATATCCAATTCCTATTTTTTGTATAATAGGTTTAATAACCCACGAATAAATAACAGGAGCACAAATTGAAGAATTAAGAAGAATATAAAAATCTATATCTGTATAACATTTATATACAATAGCAAGAACAATAGTACATATTAAAAGTATAAGTCGTTTGATACCACAAACGACTTTTTTTGTTCCATTAAAATAATCAATAATTTTAATAATAGAATAAGTAAGAACATTTATACTTAATATGTATGCTATATCAAAATTATCAGTTATTATATTAATTATTTCCATATCACTTATTAGTAAAAATTATAGATTCTTTATTAATTTTAATTATATCTTTTAATACTTCTTGAATAGTTTTAGCTTCAGATATATTTTTTCCATTATATCCTCCTATACCATAGATATAAATATCTCCATTTTCCATTACTTCATAAGCATTATATCTATTAGTATCACTAGAACCTATTCCTATAGAATGTCTTGTTTTATTTTTAGTTCCTGTTCCATTATTAGAAAGATTATATTTTCCTTCAGCATGTTCTCCATCATTATTGGTCTGAGTTCCAATACCTTCAGCATGTGAACCGCTTCCAGAAGCTGTATTGTGGCCTCCTTCTACATGACAATAATTTCCATTTGCAATATTGTCCCAACCTTCAACATGGGAACCGTTACCATTGGCTGTATTGCTATTTCCTTCTGCATGACTATTCTGTCCATGAGCTATGTTATTTCCACCTTCAGCATGAGCCTGTGCAGCATCAGCAGTATTGTTCTGTCCTTCTGCATGTGCATTCTGTGCACTAGCAACAGTATTTGTTCCTTCTGCATGTGCTGCATTTGCAGTAGCTTGAGTACTATTTCCTTCTGCATGAGAATATCCTCCTGATGCAATTGTAGAATACCCTTCAGAATGAGATGAAGAACCACTTGCAGTAGTTTTATTTCCTTCAGAATGACTATTAGCATTAGTTGCTTTAGTACCTACACCTTCAGCATGAGAAGAATTTCCGCTTGCTATTGTTTTTTGGCCTTCAGCATGAGAATAATTTGCTCCAGCAGAATTATTAGCATAATCATTAAATATTTCACCACCTTTATTAGTTTTCTTTCCAGGTATATTATTAAAATTAAATTCTGTGTTATCTGCTTCAGAAGTTCCTACTTTAATTGTACCTGTTTTAGAAACTAAAATTAATTCTTTCTGATTAGTACCAATTATATTTTCATTTTCAGTAGATTTAAGAACTTCAATACCTTTGAGTGTTTTTAATATAACTTTATCATCACTTACAATTAATATATTTTCTAATTGTTTATCAGAAACATCGTAAGTTTTACCATTAATATATAATTGATTTATCTTCATATTAATATGCTTTATGTATTATTAATACTTCATTTGTAACATCAACATTAATATCAGAATCTCTAAGATAAAGAATTTCTCCTTCTACTTTATTATAATCATCATAAGAATTAATTATAACTTCTTCGTTAACTACTGTTACAAATGCTTTATCTTGAGTTATAAATGTTATCCATTTATTTTCTTTTCTATATTTATAAGTATTGTCTAAATATAATATTTGTCCTTCAGCAAAGTTATTATCATTATTAGCAATTAAAAAATCTTTTCTTATTTCCCAACCTAATATTTTTGCTTTATTAAGTTTAATATAACCATTTTTAATTGATCCTCCTTGAAAATAAAGAATACAATTATTTGGCAAAGTAATAGTATTTCCGTCTAAATCAAAATCATATTTTATAATATATATAGTATTTTCATATTTAAATATATCTTGATATATTAAATTTTTATTATTAGAAATATATTTTCTAACGTTAATAACACCATATCCGCTAAATTCTTCAAGATTATAAAGTTTATCTTTAAATTGAACTTTATTATCTATAGTAGTTAAATCTTCTTCATCTGGAACTAAAGTATCAATATTTATATCTCTCCAATAGCTACTATTAGTCCAATTAGAACTAGCATCCGATGCGTTACCTATAAATTGTTCACAAATTTCAGCACCAGCATAATACATTAATATTAATCTAGCTCTACGCATTTTCTTAGGAACTTGTCCTCTTGCGCCAACTCTAGAAACAGCATTTCCTAAACGAATTACATTAGGATATTCTAAATATTGTTCTAATGATAGTCCATTTTCAGCATCAGTAATATTTTGTATATAATTTATAGGATGAATATCAGAATACTGTTCTGCTCCATCTTTTTTTAAAAGTTGTTTAGGTATATTTTCTGCCATAATAAGTCAATTAAGAAATTTTCCAATTAGTATTACTATCAATATTTAATGTAAATGTTTGCTCATTATTATCAAAAGTTTTATACGTAGGATCTACTTCTACTCTAGGAGTACTTGTATTTTTTTGAGTAATTGTTTTTTGAGTTTGTAAAGAATTATAATCATCTGTAAGAATTACAAATATTATAGCATCTCTTGCTGCTCCTGTAGTATTTTCTTCAGCTAATATAGTTAATTCTTCTTTATTACAAGTTACCCAAGATTGATTAGAATTAAATTGAGCAATAGCATTATTTGGAACATTAGTACGATCTTCAGAATTATCTTCATATACTTTTTTATAATATAGTTGAATATCAAATGGTTGTTCCATTAAAGAATCTAATTGAATAGAAGAAGGAAGAATCTCTAAGTCTTTATAACTAGCAACTTTATTTTTAGATTGTACAAAATTAATAGTAGAAGTAATTAAAGCATTATTAGAATTAATATAAGTATATGATATTGAAAAACTTCTATTATTTTCTTTATCATTATTTTCTTTTACATTTATATTACCATGAGGATTTATTGTAACATTATTATTATTATTACAATTAAATACAATAAAATCAGTAACATCTACATTTTGAATACTAGTTCCATCATAATAATGAGCTGTACCTCTTAAAGTAATTTTAAAATTACTTTCTCTAGAACTTATAGTTTGGTCTTTAGAAGTTATATCACCACTTATAGTATAAGTTAAGTTGCTATATTTTTGAGGATTAGTTTGTATAAGATTTACTCTATCTATAAGATCAGAATTTACACGTATTATATGTTCTTCTTCTGCATATCCAGATTTACTAACATTTACAGTAACTTGACTTCCATTAATTACAGTTTCACTTTTTTTTTCAACCCCATTTATTTTAACAGTAGCATCTGAAGGAGTTGGAACTACTTGAATAACAGAAGAATTTTTATAAGGAATTTTAAAAGCAAAATTAAATTGTTTAGCAGTATTTGCACCAGAAGTTGTAACTGCACAACTAGGACTTACTGTTTCTTCAACCATTTGAACACTTGCAGTACAATTTCCTATACCAGCAGCAGCACCTGTATCTCCTTTATCTCCTTTATCTCCTTTTGGTATTCCAAAATTAAATTTTAATTCAGATTCAGTAGTAGTTCCTGTATTTTCAACAGAAACAGTTGGATCAGAACCAGCAGCTAATTTTTTTACTTCAGCACTAACAGAAGAGATTTCACCTGTATCTCCTTTAAGTCCTTTAGGAATACCAAATGTAAATTCTAACCTTGTATCATCTGCTTCTCCAGATTTAGTAACTTTAGCAGTAGGTTTTTGTCCTGCTTCAAGTTGAGTAGCATTTGCTGTTACACTAGAAATATTAGCATCAACAGGAAGAGGTATTCCAAATTCAAATGCTATACGAGTATCATCAGCTTCTCCTGAATTTGTAACATTTACAGTAGGTTGACTTCTTTTAGCAAGAGATTCAGCAATTGCTGTTACTGCTGTTATTTTTGCATCTACAGGAACAGGAAGTCCAAAAACAAAAGTAAGTTTTTTACTAAGATTTTCTGGAATATCATCTACTTTTAAATAAACAGTAGGTTTTTGTCTTTTTTGTAATATATTTAATTCAGTATCTGCTTTTGTAACACCAATAGCACTTACTCCAGTATCTTTTCCATTAATTCCCCAATTTCCGTTAACAAGAATACTTAAATCTCCACTAATAATCATTTGTACAAAATCTTGTACAGATTGTTTAGTATTTTCCCAAGCATTCTTTTTATAACATTTATAAATAGTACTATTTTGATAATTAGTACCTATATAAGCATAATCCCCAGGTTCTGGATATTTCCTTTGTGTTCGAAGTTCACTTAAAGAATCAAACCAACCAACGAATTTATTTCTATTATAATAAATATTTTTCCATTTAGTACTATCATACCAATCTTCTACAGAAATAGAATTAAATTGATATAAAGCCCAAGAAGGTTGAAACAAAACATCATCAGAAACTTCATAAAAAGAAAGAATAGCTCCAACTTTTCTATCTTCTATATTAACTTTTTCTATTGCTTCTTCTAAAGTATAAGTTATAAGATTATTATTTTCATCTAAATAAGATAGATTTATAAAATTATCATCAGATGTTTTACCAGAACCTATACATTGCCAATATAATTCATTATCAATGTTTATACCAACTGGAACATTTTGTTTAGATAAATAAGATTTGTTAGTATTTTTATCATAAACAATAGTAAGAATTTCATAACTCTCTCCAGAATTATAATCTCCTCCAGTTGTTACACAAACTTTACCTAAATCTTTTGTATATTGTTTCATTATAATTTACTTTCACTTTCAACAATTAAATTACTATTATCAACAGTATAAACTTTTCCGTCTCCTCTATGATCAAGATATTCTTGATAAAGTTTTCCAGTTTCAGGATCAACTGTAAACTTTACATTATTAGAACAATCTACATTAGCTTTTATATGACCATCAGGAGTAATAGGATAAACCATACCTCCATTATAAACAACTTTTTCACTACCTTTATAGTAAATATCAAGTTGAGCCTCAATATATTTCTTGAATACTTCAGCTTTATCTGTTTGTCCAAGATTATAACAAGCAATCATAGATTGAAACATATTCCAACAATCTATAATAGACTTATTTTTAGCATTACAACTAGCTTTACAATCAGCAAGAAGTTCAAGACCAAAATCAGATAGATAAACAAGAAGTTTATGATAAATACATACATATTCAGCAGGTATAGTCATAAAGACATATTCAGGTTGTATTTCAACCAAACTATTGTCTTCATCTTGTACATATACTTCTTTATAAACTTCAGACATTTGTTATTTTATTAACAATATTAATAATATTATTATATTGAGTATCACTAAATAAGTCAGGAAGTTGAAGAGCATTCATACTCATAACCGCTAACAAATTAGTAATATAAACTTCTTCTTTATCCATAAAACCAAGTTCTCTTCGAGCAATAACTCCAGAGTACATATCTATAATTCTTTGATTATAGTTTTCGGTATTAATTGGATTATTCATTGTTCAAAAATTTATTATTCAAATATGAATAAAATCTATCAATAGTAATATCAACTTTATTATGAATTGTATAAAGTTTATTTATTTTATCAAGTTTATCATTAAAAATAATATCTCGTAAATCTTTTTTAAGTATATCTTTCCACTCTTCTTTCATATAATCAATAAGATGATTATCTTTAGAATAATAAGGCATTAAAGCATTATAAACATTAGCATATTCTTTATCTACAATATTATTAATATTATCTTCTATATTCTTTCTATTATTTTCTACATTATTATTAATTATAGTAAAAGTAGCAAATCTAATTATAGAATAACTTGAAGATTTAAAAGCAGTTTTAATTGCAGAAGCACATTTATCATTTTCTTTGTTTATTAAATCTTCTGTAATATGTTTAAGAAAAACATTAAGATTATTAAAACATTCAATAACCTCACCGTTTACTTTTATTTCTTTTTTATTTTTTTCTTTTTCTAAATTAGCATCAATAATCTTACTTACTATAAGAAAGATTAATACAATTACGGCACTAGGAATACCTAATTGAAGAGATGTAATTAAGTCACTCATAAGAAAACAAAGAGGTTATTGACAATTATAACATTAGTATAATTATCAACAACCTCTTATCTGTTATCAGTAGATTTTACTAGACTTTTAACTACTTACTCTACAAGAGCCTTACAAACAGTTTCAAAAGTTGTTATAGCAGCACTGCCCGTAGGGAAAGCAACCTGAACTATTTGATTAACTACCTCATCTCTAGTCTTAACTTCTCTAGGTTCAGCAAACCTTAAAGTAAAGATTGTAAATCCAGTATCAGCAGCATCCGCTTGAGCAAGAGGATTGAGAGGATAATTAGGATAAAGTAGAGTTACATCGGACTGATAAGTATCATTAAATCCTGCATCAGCAGCTGCCATATTAGCAAGTTTAGTGACATAATCAGCATCGCCATAAGCAATATTAGCATGAGTCTGATTTACTGTAACTCCCATAAGTTCGTCAGCACCAACAACTTCATAGTCAACTCCTTTATCTGCACAAGAAAGAGTGATTTTTCCAGAAGCAGCACTTGCAGTCATTCCTGAAGAATTATCAGAAATAAGAGTTGCTAATTTTTCAGCAATAGTATTAGCAGTATCAGACTTACCTGCATGAACAGTAGCAGTCCATTTATTACGTTCATTAAACTTAATACCTTTTTTAACTACAATCAAAGTATAATCAAGGAAAGGAGTAACTTCTGTAACAGTAACATCTCCAGAATAAGCAGTTGCTGCTTGATAAGTTCCCTTAACAAAAGAGAAATTATTTTTATAAAATGGAAGAACAACAGGGCCTCCATTAGCAGCAGCACGACCAAGGATTATATAACCCTTATTAACTATCTTTGTCCCATCAGCATCTATTTTAGTTTTGCCATCAGTAGCAAGATAGCCAAATCCAACTGCTCCAGCAGCAAGAGCTGTAATATCTGTATCAGCAGTAGGATAAGCAACTTTTGCACCTAAAAGAAATTGCCTCATAACTTATTAATTTTTAATTTAATTTACATTTTGAGTTGTAGAACCAACAGATTGAAAAAATTTATTAACTGCATTTTCAACAACTTGATGATGAAGATGTTCTGGTAAATCACAACTTACGTTTTTACTTAAACTTACAGTATTAGGTATTTTAATATAATTTATTAAAAGATTTTCTGGAGAAGTATCTCCACAATATAATTTAAAAACATCATCACCAATATATGTAATCACAGGATATTCTTTTGATGCTCTATTGCAATAGTCATTAAGAACAGAATGAACTTTATCGTTTTCTATAATTCTAGCACTATATGATGTTGTTCCATAATTAGTAGCAAAAGAAGTATAAAACATACAATCTTCAATTTTAGTTTTTAAATCTATTTCATTGTTTTCAGGTATAGGATTAAATTCAACTTGTTTAATAAGTGTTCCTATAGAATTAAGACCACTAATTGAATTATTTTGAGTTGTAACCTTATCCTTATAAACAGTTTGAACATTACTAAGAATTATATTTCTAGTAAGTTCAATTATGGAATCATTAAGATAATCATCAATGCTTTCTGGAAGTATAGCTCTTATAAGTTGCATCCCCATTTGTTGTCCTAATGTTCTAAACAACTTATGCATCTCTTCTATCGTCATAACTACATTTGTTTCAATTTAGTTAAATAAGCATTTACATAAGAAGTATTATCTGGATTATTAAACCAAGCAACTGCTTCTTTCATATTTGCTCCAATCATTTCTCCTGAAGGTGTAGTTATATTCTGATTAAAAGTAAGTCTGACAAGTTCACCTCTATTAATAAGTTTTTCAATAAGTGCTTTTGTTTTAATATCTTTATCTCCACAGAAATTATTAAACTTAATAGGTTCATCTTGACTAAATTTATCAAGTTTAATTTCCCTATCAATTCTATCTTCTCCAAGAGAAGCAAAAACTGGAAGACCAAGATAATTGCAATACTGAATATAAACTGCATCAAACAACTCTTCGTCAGCAAGACAACTAACATAATTTGTTTTAGCTTTTGTAACCTCATTTCTAAACTTACGAAGTTTCTCAGCTTCTTTCTGGTCATCTTTAAAGTAAAATCTAATATTAGCATCAGAATTAATAAATGCTACATCTTTTGCTACATCGTTATATAAAAGACAATGACGATATATTAAATATTCTTCTACATTATTAGGATAACCATATCTATATTTTTCGCTTTCAAGAGCATTAAGTTGATTAATCTTATTTTTAAGACCATCACGAAGCTTATTAATATCGTTACGAGGAATACTATCGTAAGCTTCATTAATAGCATCTTCTTTTCTCTTGAAATCGTAATAATCTTTTTTATGTTCCCAATGAAAACCTACATCAAAAGTTTTACCTAATTCATCAACTTTAACTTGAATATTATTAAGCCATTGTTTAACTCTTGTTATAAAGTTTTCATTATTTACAGCAAGACCAATAATGTTAGGAAAATAAGTTTCAATTTCAGCTTTATTAGAAGATAATATTCTTGAAGAATTTACAGAACTACCAATATAATCTGCCCTTTTAGGAAGAACTTTATCATTAGCTTTTCTATATAAAGAAAAATTCTTTACAAGATTAATAGTAACAGTCTTCTGCTCATAATATGCTGCATTAAGATTTTCTTCGTAAGTTTCTTTTGCAGTTTTAGAAGTTTCATTTCCATTTGTAGGGTTTAATGGTGCTCCTTGTGCCGGAGCAGGTTTGGTAGGAGCACCACCTTTCGCATCAATAGTCATAACTTTTATTTAATTAAAGAACACACTTCAATAAGAACATCTTTGTAGAGTTGTTAACTTGAAGACCAAGAGAACTCTTAATCTCATAACGACTCATATCAATTTCCGTAGAAATATAATTAGTATCAGCAACTCCCCAAGAAGCAGGAATATCAGTCATACCTTTAAGAACTTTAGCCTTATAAATTTGACCCTGCTGACGAACAAGACGAACATTTTGAGAACCCTCATAAGTAGAGAAGTCAATAAAGCAAGCCTGATGTGAAGTAATAGGATAACCACTTCTAGGATGTATCATACCATTTTGTTTAGCAGCCTCAGCAATAGTACCCTTATCAAAGAAAGCACAATGCTTAGCTGTAATAGTATGACCTTCTACAGTTTTATAAGTACGGAAATAAGCACCATATTCAAGACCATAACCAGAACCTTGAATTTCTTTTTCACCAAGAGGAGTAAGGAAACCATTTTCTTTAGCATCCATTTTCATTGCTTCATCGAAGTCCTCAAGGAAACCTTTACCACCCATAAGAACAATATTCATCTTACCAGTATCAGTATCCCTTTCAAGAACATCTCCGATAGTCCTCTTAATCTTTGCTAAAGTAAGATATTCACCATAAGTATCATAATTACTCTCACGGCAAATTTCAAGCATACCGGAAGTATGAGGAATAGGTTTGCCATTATCTCTATCTTTAAGAGCAATTTCTCCATTGACATTCCTATTATATTCTGCCAGCCACAGCCTTTCCTCATTCATCACACGCATCATCAAGTGGAACTGACGCATTTCCTCATTAATCCAAAGATTAGAAGTACCTCCCTCTTTAGTCTTAAATTCATATTTAGTAACAACATTTGCAAGATTACCAGCAATTTCTTTAGAATAACGTTGGAACTCAAGTTGACTAGTCATACGACCAGGCCCCATAACATTACTCCTGTTACCCTTAGAATAAGACTCAGAAACTGTAGGAGCAGACATACTCCAATACATTCCTTTAGCAAGCCAACGAGGGTCTACAAAAGCATCTGGATTAGGAGAAGTAAGTTTAAGCAAATAAGCATATCCATAAGGACTTTCTCCTAAATCTTTCTGAATACGAATTTGAGTTTGTCCGTCAGGTGCAACAAGACCAAATTGCTCAATAAACCAATGAGTACTAAAATGAACTTCAAATTCAGCACCACCTTTACCAGGAGTTGTATTTGCAGTATTAAAGTAAGTTACCATATCAGTAAACTTCATACGACCCATAGTCTTCCAAGTCCACTGAACAGTTTTAATATCTTTAACACCATTCTTACCTTGTCCCTCTGTCATAAAGGTAAGTGGGAAACGGTCATCATCCATACCAAAATTGTAAGTAATGAAACCGTTAATATCTTCCGGTTGAGTAAGTTGAAGATTAGCAATACTTTCTTCATTGCTATATCCTCTATCATCATACTCTCCACGGGAGATTTCACGCATTTTGTAATAAGCCATAACAATAATAGTTTAAAGTTAATCACCAAAATCCATTTTACCACCTGTCTTAGTAGTGGTTGCAGGCTTAGTAATTCTCATCTGTGACTTATGATTTTCTTTGGCTTTTAAACGAAGTTTTTGAACTTCTTTTTCATTTATAGCCATATCTACAAGATTAGAATAATCTCCGCCAACAAATTTAAGATATGCTCTTAAAATAGCATCATCTCTTCTACTTTCAGGAGTTTCTTTCGCAAGGTCATATTGATAACGAGAAAAACCTTTAGCATCAACTTGATAAAGATAATTAAAGAAATCATTAGGAGTAACTGAAAGTTTCTTTCCATCACGTTCAATAATAATAGAATCAGGTATTGTATATCTACCTATTTTTCTACTATCAATAACTTCTTTAACACCATTCCAATATGATACTTGCTCTTGTAAGTTTTCTTGTTCTTTTTGTTGAGCTTCTTCAGCAAGTTTAGTTCTTCTTTGTTCATCAAGTTCTTTAAGTCCATCAAGTTCTTCTTGTGCAGTTGTAAGAAGTATTCCGGTACTTTCAAGATACTTAATATAAGCATCAACATCACCTTTACGATTTTGCTCTTTCCAAGCAGCCTTTATAATAGCCTTTTGCTGTTCTACATTATTTTCATCTATTTCAATGTTACTTCTATCAATAGATTGATTATATCCTTCAAGAGAATTATTATTCGTAATGTAATAGTTAATTACATCTTGAATAAAAGGATATTTAGTAACTAAAGAATTAATTGTAGCTTCAGCAACTTCTTGTTTCGATGTTTCGATAACAGCATTTACATAATCCTTAATACCTTCTGGAGTATTTGGATATTCAATAGGTTTATCATCATCATCTGTAATATCAATTCCCAAAGCGTCTTGAATAGTTGTAATAGATATTTCATCTTTATTTCCAGTTTCATCAACTTTCTCAAAAGATTTCATCCATTCAGCAACATCTTTAGCCTCTTTGAAAATAGAACCATCAGCATTCAGAAGATTACCATCTGCATCTACTGTATAAGTTTTATCATCTACTTCAATTTGAGTACCTGCTTCAAGTTTATTTTCTTCACCTGCATTTTCAGGTTTGTTATTAGTATCATTCTTCTCTACGGGGGAGGGGTTATTATCTGTTTCTTCCTCTCCAGCATTAATTTCTTCTATTGCTTCTCCGTTAGTATTTACTTCAACTTTTCCTGTTTGAAGATTAGTAACGTCTTCTTTATTTTGTGGATTGTTGACTTCAACATTTGTTCCACTAGTTTCTCCAAAGTCCATAACTTCTATAAGATTTTATTGTTCTGAAACAATGATACAAAAAAGTTCTTCATTATGAAAATCTTTTTGGAACATTTACTATATCTACGTAGTTAGTACTTGACTGAAACAATGGTTATATCGCCCGTAGAGGGATTGAAAATTATCAGCCTAACTTATTATCATTCCAAAATTTATATGCGAAAATAAGCATACTTTAGGCATAAAATAAAGCCGTATTCGGCATCAATACTGAACACGGCTCGATAATTAGCAAGCAATCGCAATTTTACTTTTTAGAACTTGCAGACTTATTTCTATCATATCTATTTTTATTTTCTTTAGCAATTTGAACTTTAGCCTTAATATCTTCCATTTTAACTTGTCTATCTCTTTCTTTATTATATAAATCCATAACTTGTGCTTGACGTTGAATTTGATTTTTTTCTCGTTCAACTTGATTTCTCATTGACTCAAGTCTTTCAGCACCAGATTGTTTCATTTGTTCAGTAGTAGTATCATTAGGATAACTTATCATATTAGCATCAGCACGAATAAGTTCTATTTGTTGATTAATATAACCTCTGAGTTCTTCAGTCTTTCTATCTTCTTCTCCTTTTATTTGTATCTTCTGTATTTCAAATTCTTGTTGCATTTGTGCAAGTTGTTGGTCCATTTGCTTTAATTGCATTTCATGTTGATTTTTCTCATCTTGGAAACGATTTATCAATTTAACTATTTCAGCAACATTATCTCCTTCAATAGCAGCAACTGCCATTTTGGCATCTCCATTTTGAGCAGCACTAAATGCAAATTGACGAAGAGCATCAATCTTTTCAGATTCTTTAACAGAATTTTTTGCTTTAATTACATAATCTGCATAAATATGTTTATCTATATCAGCAGATATATAACGAAGATTATTAGAATCATCACGATAAGAAGTATCAAGACCATCAATCCAAGCAAGTTTAGAATAATCCATATCACGAGCATAATCTCGTTCACGAACCATATCAGCCATAAATTCAACTATAACAGAACCCATAGAACCTCTAGCTATTGCTTCTTCAGTAGTACCTTTTCCAGCATAAGATGCAATCTCACCATATCTTTGAGGTGTCATATCGCATTGATTCTTTGCTGCTTGTTCAGTATCCATCATAAGTTGAGTAAGTTGCTGAATATAACTACTAAGGTCAGCTTGAATCATACGAACTTGTTGAGCACGAAGCATACCTTGATCATTAGTATCATCTATATAAAGAGTACCATCAGCAAGCATTTTATATATAGTTTCTTCTGGTTTATTACCAAGAAGAGATTTAGCAATAAGAAGAATAGAAAGTTTATTCTTTGCAATAGCCATTTCTCTTTGATAAGCAACTATATTATAGAATACTTGAAATGGAGTAACAATATCAATAATAGAAAATTTACCAAATCCAGGAAGAAGTTCAGTAATACCATTATAAGGAAGTTTACCATTACGGTTGTATGCGATAGCACGGGCTTTATAAGGGTATATACAAGTATTACGAGTACCTATGCGAACTCCTTCATAAACTTGTGGTTCATAAATATATTCTATTGAAATATCTCCAGCATCATTGTTAAGTTTATAATTTTCTTCTTCAATTCTAGTAGTTATAAAACCTGCTTGACTTATATAAGTAACTATTGCTCTTTTAACTTCTCCTCTCCATACAACATGCCATACATCATATAAGTCAGCATTAATATCACGAATCATACTAGGATTATCTTTGAAAAGTTTTCTTTCTTCTGAAGTAAATTTATTACATACATCAGGATAATAACTTTCAAAATCTTTAAACATTAATTCAGCAGGAGTAGTAACAGAATGTCTTGCATAATAAGTATTAAGAAATTGTGTATCTTTTTCTGTAAAATAATCACTAAATTCATCTATAATTTGTTGATATGTAAGTTTTCTTCTACAAGCAAACATATCATAATCTTCAACAAATATATTATCATTTGGTATAGGAAAAGCATCACGAGGGGAAATAACTCTTTTTATAAGTTTATCTCCAACAACATCAGAATAAGTATAAGCCTCACCAAATGTTACAAAATTAAAATAAAAATTACCATATAAAGCAGTATCATCTGTTAAATCTCTAATAACATTAAAAAGTTCAGCACCTTGAGCAGAAATATCATCAATAAAATTTTGATTAAATTCTTTAATAAATGCTTCTATATCTATTGATTCTTGTGGATTAAATTCTTGTGGATTTCCACCATTATTAATAAATTCAGAATAACTCTGTTGTATTCTTGCAGCAATTTGTTGTTCTACAAGTAATGCAAGTTCTTCTTGAAGTTTTTTATTTCTTGAAAGAATAACTTCCGGATTATTAGCACCAACTACAAAATCATGAGGATTTTTAATATATTCCGAAACATATCTTCTTATGATACCTTTCATAATATCATAATTTCTCATAGTAGCAGGAAATCTTTTATATTTTTCATTAGTAGCATTATAAGGATTAAGTATCTTTTTATAAAATATATCAGGTATATCTCCTTGCATAACTCGATACTTAATTTCAAGTTCTTCACTATTTCTTATTCCTTCACCTTGACTTATAATCCAATCTATGCAATTACAATACCAAGAAGGCTTGTTTTTCTCATTAGACGACACACGCTGATTTGGAAAGTCAAATGTCTGAAATTCCCCTTTCATATCATTTCTATTTTTAATTTATAATCTTTTATAACACAATTATTAAAATCTTTATTTATAATATTTTTAAAACTACTTCTTGGAATATGTAAATATCTAGCAATTTCTATAAGATTTCCAACTTTTACTACTTCATTATCTTTATAAACAGTTATTTTATAATAGTATCTTCTTCTTGTTTTATCAAATTTTTCATAAGATTTAAAATAGTAATATCCATCATAATATCTATTTATAAAATTTGGTTTACTTAAAGCATTTTGAATAATATGATTTCCTATACTATTAGCATTTTTAAATATTTCAATTATATTTCCATGTTCATCATATTTTATTATAGAACAAGCAGTATTTGCATCGCTTATTTTATTTAATACGCTTCCATATGTAGAATTATATTGTTTAGTGCACCATTCTAAATTAATATAAACATTATTTAATTTATTTTCATCTTTATGGTTTACACAAATAAATATTTTAGGATTATTATTTTGTACAAATGCTTTTGCTACTAATCTATGTATTAAATAATTTTTTCGATCAATAGTTACTTTGTAATAGCCATTAGTAGTTTTAGTATTACTTAAAATTCTTTTAGTATTAATATTTCTAACTTTTCCATAGTTACTAATTTCATAATTAGGAAGTTCTTTTATAATAGACCATTTTTCTTTCATATTTCTAATATTAATTCTTTAAAACCAATCTCTACTTAATATATCATTTTCATCTATATTTTCAGAAGTAAGGTCTTTTTTATTTTCAATTTCACGTTCTGCTTTAAGTTCTAATGCTTTCCATTCTATTCCCCGTAGAAGAGCAGAAGAAACTCTATCGAAATTACCTTTACTATTAAACTTTTTAAGTTCAAGAATAAATTGATAATCATATATACGATGAAAATTCCTAATAGGTTTATCATTTTCATCTCTACCAATTTCAGCATAAAGAAATTCTCGTGTTAATCGAATAGCATTAAGTTTCTTTGCAGAGTTACCAGCATCACTAATAACATAACCATAAGTCTTACTAACTTGTTCTTTAAGTGAAGCATCCCAAACAAAAAGAGGTTCAAAAGCAAGATATTTAAGAGCATTCCATTTTTTAAAGTTAGAAATAGTTTCACCTCGGTTTACTTCGACACAAGTAGTACCTATACAATTATAATAAACAGCAAAACAATAACAAATCCAATCAGCCTCTTCAAGTTCTTCTGTTCTTCCATAATAAGCAGCAACAAGTTTTTGTTGAAAATTATTACAAGGATGAGGATTCATCCAAACTTGAATACTATTATGAGAATGTTTTAAAGTAATTTCATTTTTATCTTTATTAACTCCAACAGGGTCATAAGTAATACTATAAAGTTTTTCTGGAATATATTTTTCTTGACCATAATTAGTAAATCTGACTTGATATTCAGGATAAAACCAAATTCTTACACATCCATGAGGATCTTCATTAGAATGACGAGGAACTCCATTAATCCAATTATAACATTGTTTACCTTCAGTCATTCTAACTTTATTACTTTCAAATCTTACTCCACCAATTTTATCTTGAACAAACCAACCATCAGTATATATTTTTAAATCACTATCAATACGAAGTCTTTCTTCCCAAGCAGAAAGTTCCTCTGAACTAAATATATTTTCAGTTGCAGAACTAAAAGATTCAGCAGGAAAAAGAGCATATTGACCAAGATAATTTATATAGTCGGAATAATTTTCAGAAGTTTCTTTTTTAGTAATTCTTTCTCGTTTTGCTATTTCAAGAGAAACTAAAATATTACTATTACCATCTTTATCTACTCCATAAATTCCTTCAACTTCTCCTTGAAGTCCCCAACAATATGGTTTAAAAAATCCACAAACTTCATCTCTCGAATCTCTATCCCAAACATTTTCAAAAGGCATAAAATTATATCGTTTAGGATTATAAAAATTAATTTCAAAAGTTTGCATATCTCCAGAAGTAGCAGTTCCCCATCCACAAAGAAAACCAGTAGTATAAGCACCTGTTCTCATAGCAGGTTCAGTAACAGTCATAAAATCATCAAAATTTTCCATTGTAGAAACTTCCTCTACGTTAACTTCAGCAGCATCCTTACCAATAGCACAATCTGGATTATTAGCAGCAGATACAGAAAGTAAAGCACTATGCCAACTATTAGTTGCTTCAATACCAGATGGAAGTTTATATCCTAATCTAAAATCTTCTTTAACTTGACTAAATATTCCTCTAACAAATGGAGTATTCTCTTCATAAAATTTAAGATTGTTAATAGCAAAATCGCTCAAACCTCCTTGTTGAGTAAGATATTTTTTATCAGCAGCAACGTTAATTACAATCTTTCTCGAATTAGCATTAACTGTATTTGCAGCACGAGATGCCATCATATAAGAAAAACCTCCACGACGAGTTTTATCTATAAGAAGATGAAAACCATTTCTTTTAGCAAATTCAATAACGTGAAAAGTCCAAAACTGACTATCAAGAAACAAAGGAAAATCATAATGTTTTTTAGCAGTATTTGTCTTACCTCTAATAACACTTGATCTATCAAGTTGTTCCATTCTAGTATAATTAAGGAAATTATAATGGTCGCCAGTAATTCTTACAGTTCTAATTTCTCCATTAGGCATAAGAAGACAAGGAGCAGAATATCCATGTTTTCTTCTATATTGTTCTCTTTTACGAAGTTGCCTATGAGGAATACTATCAACTTTATAAGAAGTATATTCTTTATTCTTACGATAATAATCTGCCATTTCGTAAAAATATTCTGTATTAATAAATCTACTACCTGGAATTATATTCATAAGAAAACCACCACTTTCTCCAATTAGAAATAAATCATCAGGGTCGTCATATCCTGCATCTCGTGCGTGTTTGTATTTACTCTTATCTTCAAGTAAATAACTAAGAAAAGGATAACCTGTATCTTGTGTCATATCTTATCTAGTAATTATTAAAATAACAGTTGTCAGAAGAGCAACACTAGCTACTCCTCCGACAACATAAGTAATTGTTTTTTGTCTTTCAAGATTTTTAGACAATTTGTCATTTATATCATTTGCTTTTGTAATTCTGTCTTGAAAATCTTTTATTATTCTTTCTTGTTCAAGTATATAACTATCTTTAAAAGAAATAATAGTATCTTGTTGTTCAACTATTTCTTTATACATCTTTCGTTCTAACATTTTAATATTTGCTAAACGAATATCACTAATAGAAACTGTAACTAATGTATCAGAATAAGTAGTATCTTTAATTTCCGCCCGTAGAGGGATGCTATCATTAATCTCTTTCCCTTGTAAGTTGTTTAAACAACACGACAGAAGAACTGTCATCAAGGTTAACAACAACTGTAATACTATCTTCATAATCGTGTCTTATATGATAAATAATTGAATCTCGAACTATAATATTATATTTAATACTATCCAAAGTTATAGTATTATATGTAGTATCGACAACTTCAATAGTTTCTTTTTTATGATTATTTATTTTAGTAAAAGCAAATCCTATAATAGTAATAATTGTGAATATTAATATAATCCATAATATTATTTTATTTTCTTTTTCCATAATTAGCAATTATATTAAAAAGTCTATCGTCTGGATAATTTACTCTAGGAATACCTATTGTATCACAAAGTATTTTACAAGCAGAAGAAACTCCTCTATTTACAGCATCATCAAATATTTCAGAAGCAAGACCTTGACTAGGACAACTATCTAATTTAAATATATCCCAATATTCTTTTTTATAAATTTCTTTAACTAACTTTTGAAGTCTTTCATTATAAGCAAGAATACTAGTAAGTCCTTTAGTACCATGTTCCATTTTAACATCATCAATTATTTTCCATATTTCAGAATCTTGATGATATTTTCTAGAAATACCTTTATAAGTTTCTCCACCTTTATCGTCAGGGTCGTTTACATATCCACCCTCAGCCTTTTCAATTCTTTTATATACTTTATCGAAATTAGCCATTATAGTGCTGAAAATTTAGAAGATTTAACAACATTAAATAAATTATTATAAACTTTTTCTACTTTATCATCTAAAGCATATAATAACCAATCACTTTTAATTATAGTAATCCAAAGTCCGAATAATTTAATTTGTAATTCTCCACGAACTTTATTTATAGTATTAAAATTTTTATAACGTTTAATACTTCTTAATGTTTTATTAGATTTAATAATTTCTTTCATAACATTATATATTTAATATTAATAATCATAAATAACTCTTCTAACCCAACCTCTAAAATATTTATTTTGACTAGAATTACGAATAACAATACTATCATATTGTTTAATTCTATTAATTTTATATCTTAAAGTATAATTTTCAAATATAAGACTATCTTTATTAACAAGAGTAGTTTTATAACAAATAAGACTATCAGACATTTGTGCAACTTTCCCCGTAAGGAAAGAAATGCTATCTTTTTGATTTTGTATTATATTTTCATTTGTTTTAATATTTGTTTGATAAACTCCAATAGGAATTAATGCTCCACAAATAAAAGTAATACATGCTAATAAAATAACTTTATACGTTTTCATAACTTAAAATAAACTTTTACTTGTAACTTTTTCAGCAGCAATTTGCTGATACTTATCTAAAAGTATTCTATCAATTTCATTACGAAGATAACTCATTTTATGAAGTGTAATCTTTGGTTGAGGATTTTGTTTAATATGATAAAGACCATCTGGAAATCTTTTAGGTCTACCATATTTATTAAGAACAAAATCACTATCAATATGACAAAGCCAAAGACCTTTGCAAGGAATACCAAGTATAGTTTCTACCATTTTAGCATACATTGATAGTTGAAGATTATAAATACTTCCATTACAATTATAAAGATTGCTAACAGGAGGAAGAAGAAAATCATCTTTTTGTATCCAAACATCTGTTTCTTGTGCAGGTTTGGTCGTTTTATCTTTCTTATAATATCCTGACTCAAATTTAAGACCTCCTCTATTAGTTTTATAATCACCAATAACAAATTGGTCTTCACGAATACAAAGAACATCAATAGTACCAGATATAAGATAATCAATAAGGAATGCTCCTATTTCAGCATAAATCTTATATCCTCTAGAAGTATAATAATTAAATACATTATAAAGTTCAGTATATTTATTTTGAGTAGCATCTATAAATTCAGCAATATTTAATTCTCTAATATTAATATCAATATTAGGAATATCAGCAACAGTAATCATTTCGCCATTTGGAAGAGTCATATATTTAATGGCTTCTTTGAACATAGAAATAGACTTAACACCGTCTTCAAGTTCGTTATGAGTTTTAGTTCCTCTTTCACAAGCCTCTTTGGTAATCTGACTCCATTGGTCAGCAAGTCTTTTTTCTGATATACCAAGTTCTTTTGCTTTCTTTTTAAGCCAATAGTCTTTATCAAATTTAGGAGCATATTGATGTAAAAGCTGTGTAGTACTTTGGTAAAGATTACCAAGAGTATCAGTATAAGAATGGTTCTCTTCTTTGAACTTAATTCTTATATTATTATATCTAGTATCTTTAAGTTCTAACATATCAAATTAATATATTCTTTTACAAATATTTGCATCTACTTCTACAAATTTATTACTTTTATCAAGACAAACAAGAAATTTAGTAGAAGTAAATAATTTTGCAGGAATAATATCATAAACAGTTCCTGTAAAAGTATCTATAAAATCTTTTATTTTGGGAAAATCTTCTTTACAATGTTGAGTAGCAAATTCATAAGCATCGTAATCTGTTACTTCCCATTGAACTCTAAACTTCTCAATCATCTTCTGCATTCATACTAGATAATATTTGTTTACCTCCACGTGCAAGTTGTGTTTCTTCTTCATTACGAAGATTTTCATAAGCAATTCCAAGAGCTTTAACAAGATTAGGAATTTCTGTAATTCTTTTACTAACTCCGTCCATAAGTTGAAGAATATTTGGAATTTCATCTTTTGTTATAGTTCCAGCAAGTTGTTCATTTAATAAATCATTAATTCTATTAGCAGCAATAGAAACAAGATGAACAGACTTGTGAAGGGCTTCGATAGCAACTCCTGCTTCTGTAATATTTTGTTTATAATATCTTTCAGCAATTTTTAATACAAGAGGATCTGGTTTATAATCTTTTGGAAGATTATAATTTTCAATAGCAAGTTGAAGTATTTCTTGATCAGAAAGACCTTGTTGACGAGCAGGACTTTTTGGATCACCAAGATAATATATAAATCCACATTCAGCAATATACATTCTTTTATCAGGATAATTATCTCTAGTATAAAGTTCTCTAACATCTTTATCCTGTAATTGATAAATATCTGGAGCAGTAGGCATCCCGGTATCATCAACTGTAATAAGTTTATCTAATGTTATTTTTTTCATAATTCATTAGGGTCGTTTATATCATGTTCTACAATTTGTAGATAAGCAATTTTCTTAATCCAAGTATCTGCGTATGTTTTACCACAAGCAGCATAAAGTTTGTTATATTTTTTCTTGTTAAGTCTTATAAGTCTTTCAATAACTTGTTTAGATTTAAATTCTTTATCAACTCTTTTTATATAAGATTTAAAAACAGATTTTCTATATTCAACATATTCTTCTTTTGTTAAATTATCTTTAGCATTATGAAGAATAATTCTTGCCTCTTTAAATACTTCTCTATATCTATCTTTATAAACTCTTCCCATATAAGGAATAGCAACACATAAATTTTTATTAACTCCTTCAAGTATAGTATTTTCAATATTAGTAATTATAGAATTAATTATTTCAGTATCAGTATTATCTTTATGAAGTCTTTCTAGAATATCTTCTTTTTTAAGTTTTTCAAGTTTATTTTTAACACTTCGAGGCATAATAAAAAAATTAAAACCGTCAGAAGAAAATAAATATGCGACACAATGACAACGAAATTCCTTTTAGATATTTCTTCTGACGGCTTAATCAATATGTTAAAGTTCTATTTTAAATGGGTCTATAAATTTACTATCTTGTGAAATAGTTCCTCTAATATCACAAATAGGAATTATCTTTGCTTCCATAAGATATATCCAAACATCATCATTTCCATCTTCATCTTTAACTTCTTTTTTAAAACATTTTTGTCTTATAGATTCATTATCGTTAAGAAATTTATTAAGATTACCAGATGAAATAGCAGTAGACATTGAAACAGCAGTACCCATCTCAAGACTAGTACGAGTAATAATTACTTTATTTCCAACATCAATTTTACCATAATAAGAATGAGATGCAGGAAGTTTACCAATAATAGGAATAGTATAAACTAATGTTTCCTTTGCTTTACTAACAGTCATCATTGCAAATTGAGAAAGTTTAACTTTCTGTAATATAGCAACAATACAATAATTATCTGGAAGATTAATAACATCAAATATTTGATTCAGTTTCTCTTTTGTAATTTCTTCAAGTTTTGTAGGAACTGATATTTCAACACTTTCATTTCTTAATTTAATCATAACTTAATCTCGTTTTGGAATAATGTTTGTACTACCTTCACCTTCTTTAAGCGTAACTTCAATCATAATGTAATCTTATTTTTATTTTTATTAGGATTAACTTCTATAACAATAAAATCTGAAGAAGTTTTAATATTAAGTGGATTATAAAATTGAGTAAAATGTAAAACACCAATAGTGTTTATAAGAATACCTTTAGTAATAAATTTCTTAATATATCTTTCATAAGTTCTAATAGAACGACCATAAACTTTAGAAAGATAAGTAATAAAAGCTGCTTTATTTATTTCATTTTTATTATTTTTAATACAAGTAGTAAATAAAGCATTAAGGAAAATATATTCATCTTTACTGAATTGATAAGCATCAAAAAGTAAAGAAAATATAAGTTTAGCAACATCGTCTTTATTATCACAGTTAATCATTCTTGTTATCTTATTATTTTCAGCATAACAATTATTTTCTCTATCTGTAAATAAAGATTTACTAGGTCTATTATCAATAGCAAGATTCATAACTTTAGTAATTTTGATTTTCTGTCAACAATGGTACGAAAAATTGTCGAAATGTGCAAATTTGTTTTTCAGCAGGCCTATACGTGTGCGCACGCACATATAGGTATATCACGCGCGCGCGTATCAAGAATAATAATTATTATTCTTGAATGATAATTATTAATAAATAATAATATATAATAATCTAGAATAATAATATAATATATAATTTGAACATTATTTATAATTATAATATAATAATATATTATATTATAATTATAAATAACATAAGCAGAAGTATTGTTTATATAATAAATATATAAATAATATAATAATTTATTATTATATTATTTATATATTTATTATATTTCGGAGAATTTATAATAATGCTTATCTTAGTAATACTGATACTGTTTATCTTGGTAATTATAATTAAGGTTTTGTTATTGATAATATTAGTAATGGAAATTAATATTGTATTATTGATACTACTCTTGCTGTTATTGCAATTATTGCAAGTGTTGTTATTAAAGATCTAACTTGTTCTAACGACACTCCCCGTAGAGGGATTGCATGCATTCATCTTCCTCTTGATCTTCTTGTTATTATTGATGATTATTAAAGTTAAATAAATATAGTTATGGCTAATAGAGAAGTTCTTAATTTTGTAATTAAAGAAAAAAGTAAACCTGGTCCTAAAAAGATTGCTATTGCTAAAGAAGTAATTCAACGTGCTGTTGGTAAAATTAGAATTAGTGATATTGTTGTTACTCCATTTGAAGTATTGGACAAATATGTTCAATGTCCTGATTATAATACTAATGTTACTAAAGAAGATTATATGTTTATTAATAGTAAACTTCTTGCTCCTTTGCTTCCTACGCTTTCTGGTCGTGCTTTAAGAATACTTAGTTATATATGGTTTATCCTTCGTCCTAATAGTAATGTTGTTAATTTTACTATGCGTAATATTTATTCTATGTATGGAATATCTGAAAATACTAATATTGTAAGTAATGTTGGTGAATTAGAAAGAGTTAATCTTGTAAGAAGAACTAATAAAATAGGTTATTATATTATTAATCATAATATATTTTTTAAAGGAAATCTTAATAAATTTGCTGATAAATATAGAGAACTATATAGTCTTACTGATATTTATGTAGATTCTATGGGTGGAATAGTCATTGATACTAATAAAGGTAAAAATTATCATAATGTTAAACGAATGGAAAATGTTATAAGTCTTAAAGATTTTGAAAAAGAAAATACTATTAAAGTTTGTAAAGATGGTAATCTTATTGGAGGTAAACCTGTATTTGCTACTTATTCGCCGAGATAATATTGAAAGTTATAATAAGTTATTGTAATTTTTTTAAATTAAAATTTATAATTATGGAAGAAATTAAGTATATTGATATTGATAAACTTGGTAAAATTTATAAAGATTTTGATTCAGATGATATAACTGGTATTCAAATTGAACTTGAAAAAATTATAAATAATTATAAAGGTATTAAATATAAAGAAGAACCTTATAAATTTAATATTAATAGAATGTCAGATTTATTATTTGCTATTGCTGAAGATGAAGAATTTGATGAATTAAATATAGTTTATGTAGATGTTAATTATGTTAGACTTATTGCTGATATAATTAAATATCTTTATGAAAAACTTTCATAATATAAATAAACTGTATACATTAATAAATTTAATTATATTTTATAAGATATGTTTAATTATTTAAAAGATTGAATTATGGAAGATTGGATACATGTAAATAAAAGTAGTGGAAATGGTGATGATCAAGTTCAAGTGACTTTAGATGAAAATAGAGGAGGATTAAGAGAATCAGCTGTATTTGTTAATAGTGTTGATGGTTCTGCTGAAGCTTGGTGTGATATATCTCAATCTGGTTCTTTAATTTATGGTAAACTTAGATGTTCTTATGAATTAATGTATGATGTAGATGACCCAGAAATGTATGAAAAGGTTGAAGATGACGTTAAAGTTCAATGTAATATATATACTTTAGATACTCCTTTTCAATTTAATGAAATTAATATTACTGGTCTTAGGACAACACAAACACAAGAAAGTACTACAGAAACTAATATGCAATATAGTGAATCGTATTTTAAAGCTAATTTAGATAATATGGATTTAAAAATAGATGCTGGCGAACGTGGTATTGTTGGAAAAATTTATGATGCTATTATTGTTTTTAAAGGAGTTACTGAAATGGGAGGAACTGTTGAAACTTCAGTTGAAAAAAATATAAAAGAATTTTTAGTTGCAGAAGGAGATAATATAATAAAAAGTTCTGATTTTATTGATTTAAATGGTTTAAATATAGGTTATCCAAAATATGATGAAGAAAGACATATCAGATATTATGATATACATCTTCAACTTGCTGTTACTTATTATAATTAATAATATAATTTAATTATTTAATATTTTATCCATTTTAGTCTTAATGATTAAAATGGATTTTTTATAAATATTAGTTTACTTAAATAAATTAAAAATAAAAATAAAGATAAAAAAACATAAAGAAAAAGATAAAGAATATAAAGAAATAAAGAAAGAAAAGGAAGAAAAAGAAGAAAAAGAAGATATAGAAGAAAAGGAAAAAGAATATAGAAAAAAAAAGAATAATAAAAATTAATTTTGATAATTGAGAGCGAGAAGCTTTTGGTAAGAATACCCCCGGTAGTGATAACGGTTTTGAAGTCCCCCGTCATGAAAGTTCAGAACTTCCTCATACAACACTTTAATAAAATTGGAATGAAAAATAAACATTCCATGTTCCAGCGGTTGCAAGTCGTCTACCACTTGTAATCGTTAGTCTTACTTAATGGTGTAGTAAGGATACACCTGTTGGTAGACCAAATCATGTAGTTATGAAAACTACTGCTACTATTTCTTCTGTCAAAGCTTATTTTAAAGCCGACAATTATTCTCTGCGTCTTGAACTTAATGACGCTGTTATCCCTTGTTATCATTATGACGACAAGGGAGAACTTGTTGAAGACAAGAGCAATGCTCTTTATCTTCCAGTAGTTGTCATTCTTGGTCAGCTTGCAAATGCTGACGCAAGATTTGGCTGCTGGTTTGCAAGCCGTAGAGACAAAGCTATTGGCACAAAAGAACATCCTTTTGCGCCATCAGTTGCAGAGACTATTCTAGTCGGTGCTGTACTCACTATCGAGAGTGAGAAACACAGTGCTGGCGAAGAATATACTGCCAGTAATGGTGAAACTGTCACTTATCAAAGTGACTGTTTCAATCATAAAATTGTTGATGTTCAGTTTCCTGCTGACATCAATGCGGCTCTGAACAAGTACCTGCCAAAAGACAGGACGCAGGTCATTGCGGACTTGTTCTAATTATAGCAGCAGCGGCGATTGCTACAATTGCTTTCGCCGCTATTGCTTTCGCCACCATTGCTCCAACTGCCATTGATAGTCTTCGTACTATCAATGGTTTTCTTTTTCTTTATTCCTCATACTAAACTTTATCAAGTTTGGACTGAAAATTAAGTGTTTTATTAAATATTAATTATTATGTGGGATGATGATTATATTCTTGATTACATTCCTGATGATGTTTGGGAAATAATAGATGCTTTCTTTGATTGGGATTAAATAGATAATATCATTGATAATAGAAATATTATTGATGATATTATTTATTTCATTATTCCTCATACTTCACTTTATTAATTTTGGATTGACCAATAAGAATTTGGAACAATCAAGTGCTACAAAGTCCAATAGTTAGTGCCGCTATTATTGATTATGAATATGCTCTGAAGACCTTTCCATATTATTGGAACATAATTGATGATGGTGAATATTTAGTTAAAGGAGTATATACTGGTCGCGAACAGTATATAGAAAGGTTGAATTTATGTATGAGTATGATAATGTTATTGCAGCATCAATTCCTGCTTGTTATGCAGCGATAGCATCTGATAAACATTATCATACTCTTTTAATTATTATTATTCCTCATACTTAACTTGATTAAATTTGGAATGAATATTAACACTTAAATGTTAAAGATATGAAAGAGGAAATTAAGTTTGTTCTTGATGGAAAAGAGGTTGTTGGTAAAATACTTGATATTATTAGTCATAGTTATCTTGATAGATATAATGTAGCAACAACAAATAGAGTATATATAGTGTATTTCGATAATAAAATTATCAAACTAAATAGTGAAATTTTATATGATGAATACACTGATGAATCTGATGAAATTTTCTATGAAACTAAAGTTTTGTTTGAGTATGAATAAGTAAGAGAAGTTAGAGAAGATAAAGGTGGAGATGGTACTGTTCCACCTCCTTCTCTCCTTATTATTAATATTATTTATAATATTAATAATAATATTTCTCCGGCCAATAGCTACCAAACTCAACTTCAAACTCCATATTCAACTCATAATAATAGTATTAATTTTATTATATTTATTATTAATATTTATCTTAATTTTAATGCTATTACTCATTGACAATAAGTATATAATTTATTATAATTATAAACATCATGAAAGATAAAGAATATACTAAAGATGTTCTTGAAGACCTTTGTAGAATTAAAAGAGCAACTGTATATAATCATGCAGAAGGTCAAATAAATGATGATACAATGGCTTATATTTGTATGGCTGTGAATAATGCAATAACTTTTATAAGAGAATACTATAATGAAAAATATAGATAACGAATTTATAGAGAAATTCATTAAGAAAAGCCAAAGTATATTATGGACAATAGCAATATTGTTAGTAATTATATGGCTCATTGCACAACTTGTTAGATATATAATAGGTTGGTACTAATAGTTATAGATATAATATTATTAATAAATATTGTTATATTAATTATAATGATATTCATTGATAATATTATATTTATCCTCATATTAAACTTTATTAAATTTGGAATGAATGGTAAAAGTAAAAGTCATTCATTTAATGTTAAATCTTTAAATATTTAAAGTTATGTCAAAAACAACGTTTGAAAATGCCGTAGTAGAACAGGAAGTTCCGCAGGCAGCAGTTCAAGAAGAAAAGATTGAAAATAGTTCTGAAAGAACTATGAAAGACATTATTAAAGAACTTATGGCTAAAGGCTGTAAGAGAATAAATGATGTCACTGTTAAGAATGTAGTTATTGAAGAATTTGACAACTATATTCGTGCAACTCTTGTAACAAGAGAGGCTATTGATGCATATGTAAGCGATGATAATGGTGCTACATATCATAAGGGAAAGTCTAATAATATCTTTAGTAGTACATTTGCTATTGCAGGTACTCTTAAAGAAAATGAAGAACTTTCCTGGATGGCTAATAGTATCATTGAACATCCAAACATTCTCAATCTTATTCTTAATGGTAGCAAGATTGATGTTATCGTTGAAGAAGTTGCAAAAGGAGAAGAATATATTAATCCTTTTACAACTAAAGTAAATCCAGAGCCTACTACGTTTGATAATGATACTATTATCAAATATATAGTAGACATTAAACTTGGTAAGAGTGGAATGAGAATGGCTGATAAACTTGCAGACAAGTTGATGGGCTTCTAATTGATAATATAATAGCAATAGTAGATATTAAATATATTGAAACATTTTTAATATAATTTTGATATTTACTATTGCTATTTATTATTATTATAGTATATTTGCTATTCCGAAATACTAATAAGAGTTTATAAATATTATTAAAATCATGGAAACAACACAAGAAAGAGTTGAAACTGTTGAAACTAAAGAAACAGTTAAAGGAACAAAGAGAAATAAAATTGCTAAAGGCGAAATTCCTCCTTTTGCAAAGAAAATGCCTGAGGTTTATACTAACCTTATAAGGATTATTAAGAATAATGCAGAAATTCGTAGATTTACTGCACTTGGTATTCTTAATTATCTTAAACAAAAAGGTATAATTAATGGAGAAAAAAAATATGTAACTTTCAAATGGAATAAATTTGTAGTTACTACTGATGGTTGGTCAAGAGAGTTCTCTTACAAACAAGCATTCTTCATTAATTGTCTTGTTGCAGCATTTAGTTGTTTCGCTAATAGTGCAAATAAGACTATTGAAGATTTCGTTAATAGTGAAATTGTAAATGGTCGTGAGGAAATAACTCCTGATGCTGCTGAAAATATCGTAAATGATATTAAAGACAGTAAAGCCTCCCCCGTAGAGGGAGAAGAACAAACTCAAACTGAAACTGAAACTATTGAGTCTAATGAGTAAAAAAATAGATAATGATGATGACTTCGGAGTTGAAATAAACTCCGAAGTTTATAATCAAGATTATGATGAAGTAGGTTTTGAGCCAGAAGAAGTTGAATCTAATTATAAAGGAATATATGAAGACTAACGATTTATTAAAAATGATTGAAGAAATAACAGAAGAATTTATTAAAGATACTTTAAAAAAATAAACCTAGTAGTTCAGAAGTTCTTGAAATATATGAACCTAAGAATCAACATAAGTTTGATGATAAGGATTGCACTCCTATTAATTTAGCAAATGCTATTATTGATTTACAAAATCATATAATGCTTACTAATATGGTAAAAATTAGAAATAATTGTATTACCAAAAAAGAAAAGAAAGTTCTTATAGAACATCTTACTGAACTTCGTGGATGGATTGATACGTATCTTTTAAATTGTATTGATTATGTAGCAAAAAATATTTCTGATGAAGATGAATATGCTAATAAATCCAAAGAAGAACTTATCGAAGAACTTAAAAAATTCAAGGAGAACAAATAATGAAAAAGAATAAAACTGGTGGTCGTAGATATGTTACACAACATATAAGACTTAAAAGATTTGCTTCTGATGCAAATGAAAAAATAGAAAAGACTATTGTTAGACAACAATATTAACCTCGTTATTGTTTTCTTCAAAGTAGTATTAGTAGTGATATTAATACTACTATATGCCAGAATGATGGAATAGGTAGACATGAAGGACTTAAAATCCTTTGACCTGTAAAAGGTCGTGTGGGTTCAAGTCCCACTTCTGGTACAATTAAAAGAAATCCTACTAAAGTAGGTTATTCTTGTAGACATATCCGGATTTAAAGTCATTTATATGTTAATATCTGTCATATATCTAAAATACAAGAATATAATGTAAAGTGCTGTTCAGATATAGTAATTAGTTATAATATAACATAATATAGGTGCACATATTTATGTTATTATTATAATTATGCTGCCGAGAAGGAACTCGTTAATCCTATAATTATTGATGCGTAGTTTAAAGGTAGAACAGAAGATTTTGGTTCTTCTAGTAGAGGTTCGATTCCTCTCGCATCAACTAATGGATATGGTACGAACAATCATCGTATAATACTAGTTAAAGCCTTTATAGTTATTGTGGACGCAGATACTAGTTATGCTGCTGAAACCGGAGCGAATATACAGTTAGTCACTACAAAAATGCTTCGTAATAAAATAAGTGGTGCTAAAGATTATGATGTTCTATGTAAATTATTCAAATATAGTCCAAGTGATTAGGTCACAGATAAAGTAATTGGAGTTCAGGCTATTCTTATCTATACTTTATCCATAGAACATTATAATCTTTATTAATATAACAATACTTGTGACAATAGTAGTGATATTATAAGTGTTAATTCTGGCAACTAAACCATAAGCTAATTTATTTTTGGCAATTCCTTTCTTTTATATAACACTTTCAAGTATTGTTTAAGTTGAATATTATTTTATTCCTACAACTCTTTCATATTATGTAGATATTGATAAGACTTCTATTAAACTTTAAGGTATTATAACTAAAACTGAATATGTTTTATCAATATCATATTATAGTCTGTCATTAGTCAATATACCGAAAAATCGGTATGCACATTGCCCGTCCGTGCATCATTAATTGACCTCTGACAGACTTTTTATATACTCATAATATAGTTATTCATCTAATGAAAAATAAGCGTTCAGAAAGGCTAAAAATCGATTATTTTATATAAAAATTAAATAAAATGAAAGTAAATAGTTGTAAAGATTGTCCTTATTTTATTACTTTTGTTGATAATACTTTAGGACGATGTATTATTGACAATAAAATTGCATTTTCTGGTAATGTTATTAATTGTTGTTATAAAACTGATTTTGATAATTATAATATTACTCAATTAATATTTGGTTTATTTACTTATTATAATGGTCAAGTATTTCTTAATAGAGGTTCTTTTAATGTTGTAACCGTTCAACAACCTCATGCTACTTATGAAAATGTTTATAATATTGTTAGAGAACTTATAAAAACAAATACTAATAAAATCCCCTACACAATTAATACTAATTGGTTTCATAGACGATTATGGAGTGGCCCATAAACGTACTACTTATCTTACTGATATTGAATTTTATGGTATTTGTGATGCTATGAAAGAAGATAGAATATTAAGATTTAATAGATTTGCTAATGATAAAGAAGAAAAAAGAGATAGTGATGGATTGATTTATTCCTCTACGGGGGAGATACCGGAGTGAGCGAAGCGAACGAAGGTGCTTCTCTTATTATAAATATTAAAACTAATAATATTATGAAATGGATTGAAATAAATAAAAGAGGAAATAGAACAATACTTAATGTTGATAAAATAATAGATATTAAAACTTATAAATATAATGAACAATATGGTTTTAATATTTATTATCAATCTGGACAAAGTAAAGAATGTATAAATTTTAGTTATACTTATGAAGATAATAGAAATTCTGAATACGATAGACTTTTAGATTTTCTTATTTGTTCAGATAACGAAGTAACTTGTATTTGGCTTATTAACAATTAAAATAAAACAAACATGAAAGAGTTTACGGAAAACGATTGTATTCGTACAATTAAAAGAACAATGGGTGTAAACATTAAAGGTAAGACTATTATTGTTAACAAAGACAATCATGCTGCTGGTCTTGCTACTTGGAAGAAAATTGATTATCTTGTAAAGACTTGTGGATATTCTCAAATATTCGGAAGTAATGTAGAGAACAATGGAGATGTAAAAGAAGAAAGAGAAGAACGGAGAAAAAGACTTACTAAACAAGAAAAGAATGAGCAAAAAGAAAAATTCAAAGTAAAACTAGCAAAGTTAAACTTTAAGAAGATATAATTATGCCTATTCTTAAATTTTCTCTCTTTGATAAAAAAAGAAGAGAAAAGAGATTATCTAGTGGTATTAAAAATACTTATAGAATAATTTCTAAAAATATAATTGGTATTTGTCATATTTCTATTGAAGGTAGATATTTTGTTTGTACTAATGATGGTACTTATAAATTTACTGATGATAGTTATATAATAAAGAAAAATAAGCCTTTTTATTGTCAACAAATAATTGATGGTAAAAGAGTTCAAATTCAAGAACTTGGAACTTTACATATTTCTAATGAAAAGACTTATTTACCTTTTGCTCCAGGTATTATTTGTGTTGGAGATATTGTCTATAATGAAACTTATAAACTTACGTTGTTTAGACTTAAAGATACATATATAGATAATAGTTCTGATATTGCAAAAGATGCTTGGTATTTCTTTAAAGATAATTATGAAATAATAAGAAATAATATAGAAAAGAAGTTATGATTAGAGAAATAGAAATTCCAGATAATTGTGATTTTATTATAGAAGATAATAAAATTATAATAAAAGAAAAGAAAGAAAAAACTTTTCCTAAAACTTGGGAAGAGTTTTGTAATAATTATCCTGTTAAACCAACAGAATGTTATTTTGGAAGAAAAGGAGAAATTTATAGAGCCGCAGAAATTATTGATGATTATACAAGACTTGATGAAGATTGGTGTACTTCAGGAGAAGAAGCATGCGCTTTTATTGCTCTTATAAAACTTCGTCAATTAAGAAAGGCTTGGATTGGTGATTGGAAACAGACTAAAGGAAATAAAGTTGCTGGTATATTTTATAGTACTTATGAAGATAGAATTACTACATCTAGTGGAGATTTTTGGTCTAATGTTACTCTTTCTTTTCCTTCACTTGATATGGCTAATGAATTTCTTGATTGTTTTAAAGATTTATGTGAAATTGCTAAAGAACTTTTATAATGGAAATATATAATAAAAATATAATTCCAGATAAAAAGACTGATAATATTACATTTACAAAAGGTCAGTCAGAGGCTATCAAAGGACTTATAGAGTTCTTTGATAGTCCTTATAATGATTCTAAAAGAATATATGGTCTTACTGGTTCTCCTGGAGTCGGTAAGACTTTTGTTACTAAATATATAGTTAATAAATGTAAACTTCCTAATAGTTGTATTAAAGCTTGTAGTCCAACTCATAAAGCATGTAGAGTTTTAGGTCAAGCTATTGGAACACATACTTATACTATACATTCTGTATTTGGCTTTAGACCAAATCTTAATCTTGAAGATTTTGATTATAACAATCCAATATTTAAACCAGTTGGTGAACCTAAACTTAAGAATATTAAAGTTCTTATAGTTGATGAGTGTTCTATGCTTAATGCAAGTCTTGTTAGTTATATCAATAAGATTTGTAATGAGCATGCTATTAAAATTCTTTATATTGGTGATAGTGCTCAGCTTGCACCTGTTAATGAAAGAAGAAGCACTGCTTTTGTAAGTTGTGTAAAAATATATGAATTAACAGAAGTTGTAAGACAAGGAGAAGATAATCCTATTAGAGAACTATTAGATATAATAAGAAAAGATATTAACAATAAAACTCTTGATTGTTTATCATTTTTAACTACTTTAAATTCTCCTATTTATAATAGTAAAGGAGAAGGATTTGGTGTTGTTAATAATAAACAATTTACAAATATTATTAAAGAAAAATTTAATGATGAAGAATTTACTAAAAATATAGAA
>CALVIP010000007.1 GCA_944331715.1 uncultured Bacilli bacterium | reverse complement strand
AGTAAAATGTTTGTTGATAAAATGGATGAAGTTGCTAATCAATATGAAGATGCTATTATAAAACTTCAAAATTCTACTGCTACTCAAAATAGACAAGCAACTGAACTTGCTGCAAGACAAATTGTAAGACAAAAACAGAACACAGAATATAATGATATTCTTTTAGAGGATCAACTTTCTAGACTTGAAAGCGATAGTGAATTTATTAATCTTTCTCAAGAAGCAAAAGATGCTCAAATTTCAGCATCAGTAAATGTTCTTTTAGAACAACTTAATGAAGAAGAAGCATATATTAAAAGTCAATATGAAAAAGGTTCTGATGCTAGAGTTACTGCTGTAGATAAAAATGGAAATCTTATTACTAGAAGAGATTTACTTTCAACTCAAGCTTATGAAGAAAGATTAAAGGAGATACAAAATAAAAAGAAATTTATATTAGAATATATAAAAAATAATACTACTTTTGGTACTATTCAAGAAGTTGTAGATATACTTAATTTAGATTCTATTGCTAATATTAATGAAATGTATAATAGATTTACTAAATGGATGAATGATAATTTTGATAATTTTGGTACTTCATTAAATCAACTTAGTGATAATATTAAAAATCAATATAATAGATATGTTCAAGAATCTATTATTAATGAATATTCCAAATCTATTATTCCTAACAATAAACAACAATATAAAGAAATATATGAAGAATTTTATAATGCTCTTGAAGGTATAGGAAATTATAGATTAGATAAGGCATATAACAATGTTGTTAATTATCTTAATTCTCAACCTAATCTTAATGAAGCATTAAATAATATTCTTAAAGAAGAAAATATTTCTGATGAACTTAAAGAAAGTTTAAAACTTATTAAGATAGGTTCTAAATCTACTAATAGATATACAAGACGATTGCTTGATTTAACTGAAAAGATTGAAGAAGAACGAAACGGAACTAGTTCTAGAGAAGAGAGAATTGTTAGTGGAAATGAAGAAATAGACAATGGAACTAGAAGAGCAAGAGAAGAAGTGGAGAATGAGAGTAATCCCTCTACGGGGGAGGAAACTCAATCTGGTTCGACAGAAACTGCTAGTGAAGAAACTAATAATGAACAACAACCTCAAGAAGTTGCTGTAAATCCTCAAGAAGCTCCGCCCGTAGAGAATGAACAAACTAATAATCAAGTTAAAAAAGGATTTGTTAAAGTTGAAATTATTAATCCTGATGGTTCTCGTACTATTGAAGAAATTCCTCAAGAAGAATATAATGATATTTCTATAAGAGAAGAAGATAAAATTGCTACTGAACAAATTGCAGAAGATTTTAGTGAAAGCTTAGGATATGGTACTTATGCAAAAGTTGATATTGATGATATAGGTCAACAATTTAATGGTATGCTTCAAAATCCTACTACAAAACAAAGAACATTAGATGCTATAACTAAAGGATTTGGAAGTAAAGAACTTAATGATGTTATTGATGAATTAGTTGACTATACTATAATTAAAACTGGAGTTTCTCAAGAAGAAGCACTTGCTGCTGTTAGATCTGCTATTAAACTTCGTCTCGAACAATTAAATAATTATAATAAATTTCCTGATGAAAAAACTAAACAAGCTGCTATAAGACTTGTTAATCAACTTTCTTCTAAATCAAAAGTAACTTTTGATGGAGGATTACCTAGCACAATAGACTCTATTGATGATATGGAATATAGAAGAATGTTTGAAGAATTTATGGATACTTTATATAATCCTGATAATACTTTAGGAAATGAATTAAATATTGATGTTACTGATTTATTTAAAAATATTGTTAAATATTGTAAAGATAATGGATTAGATTTAGAAAATGCTAAAGCGATTTATTATCAATTACGAAAACTTATAGAAAAAGATATTGCTAATAATAATGGAATAGTTAATAATAAATTTGGTAAGTTTAGAATTGTTAATTATGATTTATTTCTTAAAGATGAAAATAATTTCTTTCAATCTTTAATAGACGCTTACGATACTGTAGATACAATAGATAATAAATATCATATACGAGTAAGTAATGGTATTAATACAGGAAATGGAGCATTAGTATTAAATAATAGTAAAGCTATAGAAACTGTTATTTCTAGAAATATTGGTAAAAAAGCAATAATTAGATTTAATGGTAAATCTGAAGATCCTAATTCTGCTGTAATTTCTGTATATGACGAAGAATTAAATAGAGAAGTAGAAATAGGTTATATACCTTTTGTTGATATTTCTGCCGATAATACTGAAATTAAATTAAGAACTGCTGATGTTCCTATTGATGTAAAAAAGAAAAATGGAGAATTTAGATTTGTAGTTAAAACTACAGAAAATGGTATTAATCTTAATTTAGATGATATAGTTTATGATATATTACAAAATTCAGATGATATATATAATATATTAAGAGATTTTGCTTTATATAGATATGGTGTTGCTATTAATAGACCTGGAGAGAAAATTCAAGATGCTAATAAAAGACTTAAAATAGAACTTATAGATTTTTATAATTCTCCTATTATACAAAAACTTATTAATAGTTCTAATGGATATTACAAAGAAGTTAATGACCCTAATTTAACTATTGAACAAAAAGCAACACTTGTTGCTCAAAATCTTTCTAATATTATATTTTATAATAAAACTGATACAATTATTAATAGTAAACGAAGACTTCTTTCTAGTTATGAAAACTTTAAAGAAAAAATATTAGATAATTATAAAACTACTAAAACTATTGAAGATAGCCTTAACAACTCTATTAAAGGAGAAATAGCAATAACTCTTCAAACTGCTGCTAATAGAGATTTAATACTTACAGAAGAAGAAAGAAATATATCAGATATTAAACTTGATGCTTCTAAAAACACATTAGTATTTATAGACGAAAAAGGAGATATCCAAACAGAAGATGGTACTAAAGGATTAAGAAATACTCCTAATTTTAATATGGGAACTATGGGTTTTCTTATAGAAGATTATGAAGGTAATCCTTTTGTTGCTACATTTACTTCTGCAAATAGTATATCTGATGTTACTCCTGAATTATATAAAGCTATTGAAACAGAAATAAAAACTGCTTTAGATGATTATTATAATGCTAAAACAAAAGTAGAAATAGATGCTGCTTTTATTAAACTTAAAAATACTTTAATGAATCTAATTAATACTAATAAAGATGGTTTGTTTAAAGGATTTAGAGTATTTTATAATGAAGATAGACAAAGTATTGATATTACTTCATCATCTAATATTAAAACTAATCTTATATCTTTTTATAAGTTTAGTAATTATATTAAATATGATAAAGCAACTAAACAATATAGAAGACCAGATAACACTATTGTAGATTTTGATTCTATTTCTGAAGAAGAATATCTTAGTTATATAATGAAAACTACAATGGTAAGAACAGGTAATTCTGGTGCTATTACTGAATATATGTCTGATTTCGACAAAGCGACAAGTAGAATATTAACTATAATTAAAAATAGACTTACTTATAATAATACTGGATTTACCATAAGAAATAATAATCAACAAAATGCAGGTAATAATCCACATTTTTATAAAGAAAATGGAAGAATAGTTATAGAAGTTGGAAATTATAAGAGAACTTATGATAGTTTTGGAGATTTAATTTTAAAATCAAAAGCATTTAATACTAGACAAGGAATAGATGAAAATGGAAGTTATTTTAGATTAAAAAATCTTACTAAAAGTCTTTATTTTAATGTTGATATTATAGAAAAAACAGAAGATAATAATATTAATACAGATAGAATAGAACAAGCAACATTAAATAAACCAGTAAAAACAGTTGATGTTCTTATAGATAATGGATATTCAGTTTCTGATTCTTTAATATTTACTAATGAAACTAATCCTTTCGTTCCTTTAGATATATATTATAACCCTAATGATAAAACAGATAGAAAAGCATATACTCAAAAAGATACTAATAATATTGTTATAACTCCTGAAGGTCTTAAATATCTTAGAGATAATCCTAAACAATTAATGAGAATACTTATTCATGAGAATGTTCATGCTAGAGTTAATTCTAGTGGTTTCTTTAGAGATAGACAAGGTACTGTAAGAATAAATTATGTTCTTGAAACATTAAGACAATTTGAAGAACATCTTAATAATGATAATGCTGATACTAAATTAGTAAAAGATCTTAAAGATTTTCTTGCTGAATTTAGGAAAGAACATTCTGATCTTTATAAAAGTGACACAAGATATTCAAAAGAAAAACTTGCTAATGAATGGCTTGCTGAAGTATTTAGTCAATCAACTCTTGCTAATTATCTTAATGAAATAGAATATAAAGAAGATAATATTAAACTTGTTGGAGAAAAAGAACAACACGAAACATTATTCTCCAAATTGATTGATTTATTACTGCAATTCTTTCATAAAATAAATAAAAATAGTATATTAGACCAATTAAATAGAATTAGTAGATTAGTTCCTGTTACTGTTACATCAAATACTAATAGTGGAAATACAAGAAAAACTAATAAAGAAATTGAAGTAAATACTAGAGAAGATTTAACTTTATTCCCCGTAGAGGGAGAGGTTGGTATAGAACCTTCTTCTACTTCAATAGAAGATAATAGTACTAATACTAATGAAACTGCTAATGAAGATATTGTTACTACTGAAGAAAATAGTAATAACGAAGATTATGATATATTTGCTACTGATGATGATACGGATATAAATTTAGATACTGATGATTTGGCTTCTGTTATAGAACCAGTTTCTAGTGAAGAAGAGTTTGTTCTTTCTAATACTGCTATTCAGACAGGTAACTTTATTCGGGCAAATGATATGTCGGACTTTGTAAGGGAGTTTGGTCTTGCTAACAGGTCAATAATGGCATCAGAACTTGCCTCTAATAGAATAAAATATTACTGTCGATAAATTATATGTCGTTCAGTCAAAAGTCGCTTAAAACGGCTCTATTGCATTTAAGTAATCTAACTTTTGACTGAACGATATTAATAAAAATTATGTTAAATTTGTTGATGAAACATTTAAACTAATTTAAGTTATGAGTTGTATTGCAAGTGATTTTTATCTTGAAAATGATTCAAAAGGTAAAATTAAAAAAGCGATTGATGATAGAATATCATCTGTTAAAGAAAAGTATGTAATTGCTGCAAGAGTTAATTCTGGTGAGTTTCATAATTGGGCTTACGAGAATATAGAAACCTATAGAAAAAGTTTTGATAAAACTAAATCTACGGCTGAAGTTGATGGAAATGTACTTAAAGGTGCTATCAATCAATTTCGGCTTTATTTGTTTCCTAAAGTCAACAATAGTACTGATGTTACCATAGGAAGTTCATTAGGTGGTTTTGTTAATGAAAATGCTAAACATGAAGCTATAGTTCATACTGGAAATCTTATTAGAGATTTATATATAAAACAATTTTCTCTTCCTGATAATCAAATACTTAAATCAGAAGTTATATTTAATACTGTAATAAATGATATAATTAAAGATTTCAGTAGAAGAGTAAGAGGATTTATTGATGAATTTGAAAAAGTTTCTATAAGTAAAGTTGAAGAAATAGAAACTTTTAGACAAATTGATAATGAATTAGAAAATACTAAATCTAAAAGAAATAAAGTTAAAGAACAAATACTTGGTCTTCAACAAGATTTATCAAATCTTTCAAAAGAAGATACTAATTATAAAACTAAAAGAAAAGAAATTAATGCTAATATAAAGAAACTTGCTGGAGAATTTGAAACTTATAAAAAACAAGCAAAAGAATTAGAAGAAAGATTATTTGCTATTGAAGAAGTTATAGTTGATAAATATAATAAACCTGGATTTAATGTAGGTTGGAGACAACTTAAAAACTTTACTGCTCTTTATAATAGAGTAAAAATAAACAATAATGGTAATAGTGCTCGTACTTGGTTTGAAGATGCTCTTACTGCTTCAAATATGCTTCAATTTGCCAAAGAGTTAAAAGAAGGTCTTGAAAGTGATAAACTTAATGGAGTAAATTCTGAAGATAATTCTACATTAGAAAACGATAATGCTGAAAATGTAGATGAAACAACTAAAAGTTGGGAAGACGCTCTTGCAAGTTCTTATAATAAATTATATTCTACTAAACTTAAAATGAAATTAGATAATCTTTATGATTTAAATAGACCTATTGATTTAACTTCTACTACTGATGAAAATATTTCATATAATACAGATAATGAACTTGGAGTAAGAACTACTAAAGGTTATAGATTTTATATTCAACAACTTCAAACTTTAGGAAATTATTCTTCTCCAGATGCTTTAATGGAAAGTATAAGAGAAAAAGCTTATTCTGTTCCTGAACTTTATGGTCTTTCTATGCTTTATAAAGAGATGAGAGATAATGCTGAATCTAGAAATTATATTTATCAGCAACTTAAAACTCCTCTTATAAAGAAAGCGATGATACAACTTCGTAATGATGGTGTTGCTTTTTCTTGGAGTAATGAAACTGCTTTTTCAGGAAGTGAGCAATATTTTGATATGTATCATCAACTTAAACTTACTTATAGAACTCAATTTAATATTAATACTTTATATAAAGCTCTTGAATATAAAAGAGATTTAAATGATTATATAAGAAAACTTGATAAAACAGATAAAGAAAAGAATACTAGAACTATAAGAAGTTTTAATAATTCAGAAGTTAAATCTGAAATATATGAATTTCTTGTTAATTATTTTAAAAATTATTTTCCTAATATAGATAATAAAACTATTGATAATTGGTTATTTAATTCTAATACTAATAGTATTGATAGTTATTCTATATTAATAGATAATATTATCGATCTTGAAAAAGGTTTAAATAAATTTATTGATGCTCAAAACGCAAGAAAGGAAGCAAATGAAGCTGCTGCTATGGGTATCCGAACTGAACTTCCTAATAAACCTCAATATGAATTTCTTACTGATGTATATAATAAAAATCTTTCTGTTCCTTTACAAAATTTAACAAATATTATTATTCAAAATGTTGTAACTAAAGTAGATTTAAATCACGCTAATGGCGAAAATAAATTAGCATCTGATTTAATATCTAATAGTTATATAACAAATATACTTGAAAAGATTAAAACGGGAGAAGTTGATAGAAAAACTGGTCTTGAAATATTATATCAAACAGTTTCTCAATCTGATCAATATGCTGCTAATCCTATTTTATTTGGTCTTAAAGATAGAAATGGTAAATATAAAATACATGGTATATTTGATGTTAATGGAGAAATAAGTCCTAAAGCAACTCATTTTATAAACAACAATGCTGATGAATTATTAGATTTTATTCTGTTTGATGGTATTCGTGATGAAGTTTCTTTAGATGGAACTACTTATACTAAAATGGGTAAAAGTGATTATTTTATTTCTAATTTAATTGCTTTTAAACAAAAATTTGCAAATAAACCTGATAATATTGGAGGATTTTTTCTTAGAGTTCCTTCTGATGCGGGTAAAAACTTTATATGCGAAACTTTAAAATATAATACTGATGGATTATATAATCTTAAAGGTTATGATGCTGCTGTAAAATCTATTAAAGAAAATATTAATAATAGATATAAAGATATATATGGAAAATACGATAAATCTAAAATTGTTGAGAAAATAAGAAAAACTCCTAGTAAGTATAATAAGAATAGAATAAATGCAGAACAGGCATTTAATCTTCTTGTAACAGGTGAAATTAGCAATTTAGATATTTCATTATATGAAGAAAAATATATAGATGATAATAATATTGCTACTGTTCCATTAATAATTACTAAACCTATAATTGATAAAAAAGGAAATACAGTTAATTCTAATGCTGTTATTGTATTTGTTCAAGGAAAAAGAAATTTACAAAACAAAATAGAAAATGCTAAAGTTGTTTCTATTGATTCTATAGTTAAAAATCCTGAAATGGATTTATTAAATGATTATACTAGTCCTTCTAAAGAAATAGATACGTTTATTAATAATTCTAAAACTATTATAGAAGATTATGCAATAGAAAGCGGTCTTGTTAGTTATGAAGTTAATAAAAATGTAGATTCTTATTTAATACTTTATAATCAAGTTATATCTGAAATTAGAACTTTTGTTAATCAACTTAACAATGTTTTAAAATATAACGGAGAAAATCTTGAAACTATAACTGATACTAGAGGACTTTATGATGTTGCTCAATATAAAAGATCTATAGTTAAAGATGGAGAACTTACAGGTGGTTTCTTTAAGTTTAAGAAATTATTTAATGTCAATGGTAAAAATTATAGTAGAAGATTGATTGATGCTTTATCCCTCTACGGGGAGTCAGAAGAAAGTCTTCTTAGACCTAATAATAATAGTGGACTTACATTAAATCCAACTGCTGTTGTAAATGGTGTTGAATTTATTAAAGTTAATAGAAAATCTGATAGACCTATAAGTTTTCAAGAAAGTCCTGAATTAAGAGAAATTGTTGATAATATTCTTTCAGAATGGCTTTATGATTATAAACAAGAAATTCATAAATATTATCAACAATATAAAGTTATATTAAATGATAGTGAACTTGGTAGTATTGGTTCAGAACAAACAGTTATTGATTGGAGTATAAATTCTCTTATTAATAATATGTGTTATGATGATTTACTTGAAGGTTCTACTGCATTTTATAAAGATGCTCAAACTTTCTTAAAGAGAGCAAAAGAAGTTCAAATGTCTGGTAAGGCATTTGCAAGTAATACTATGGAATCTCCTTTTGGAGAAATTACTACTAATAAAATTAAAAAATATCAAATAAATAATGGTAGAGAAACTGTTTCTAGCGAAGATGAAGTTATATTAATTAAGCAAAAAGTTGTTGGAAAAGATGGGTCTATAACTTATGAAAAAAGACCATACAACATTCCCCGTAAAGAAAATGCTCAATTATCAATTTCTCCTATGACTGCTAGAAATGGTTTTAGAGCAATATCTATTAAGAATATTATTAAACCTTATGATTTAGCTGAAGATCTTCGTAAACAAGTTTATGAAGAAACTTTAAAGAAAGTTAATGATAAAGAAATAGCAAATAAAGTTGCTGATGATATAGCAAAAGGATATAGAGATTTAACTACTGTTAATGATGCTCAATCTTATATTACTCTTGATGAATTTATTAGAAGAAGATATTTAGATGGAACACTTGATGAATATCAAGATATACTTGCTCAACTTCTTGATCCAGATTTAGATGTAAGTAAAATAAATCTTGCAGAAGTTAATGCTAAAATTCAAGTTCAAAAGAATGTATATTATGATATTTATTTTGATAGTAAAACAAAAACTTATGTTCCTAGACAAATAAAAAATGCTGAATTTGTACTTATAGACAAACTTCTTCCTGAAAATTCTGATTTAAAAAGACTTGCTCAATTAATGCAAAAATATGATATTAATCAGATTAATACTGAAGAAACTCTTAAAGCAGGTAAGAAAAATGTTCTTACTCTTTGGGATAATGATGGTAAATCCGATTTAGCTGCATTTGAGCAAGAACTTAAAGATGAGAATAACGTAGAAAATTATTATTATCAATATCTTTATAAACAACAAGATGTTGTTGATCATATGCAAGATGAAAGAAATAAATTTGGTATTCAAATTGCAAAAAAGATACAAGATAATGCGTCTACAGGAAGTCCTGCTGTCCAACAAGCAGTTAAAGATTTACAAAATAATTATGTTGCTAATATTAAAACTAGTTTTGATAAACTTCTATTTAGTTTAGGTTTTGATACTGATGAAAATGGAAGACTTTGTAATAGATATTATTCTACTGTTGATACTGATGGTAATCCTTTAACTAATGCTCAAATAGAACAAGCAAAGTATACTCTTAATTTTAAAGAGTTTTATAAAAGAGCAAGAGTTGAAGCTCAAAGATTAGGAATGGATAGTAATTTTATGGATTATCTTACTCCTAATATATTTGGTGAACCTAGTATGCCTAATTGGTATAATGTTTCTTCAATGAAACTTGAAAGTATAGCACAGTCTATATTTAATAGTATGATTGCTAGACAAACATTACCTGGTTGGCATGCTGCTCAAATTACTAATGTTGGTTATAGTATAAAACTTGAATATCATCCTGATACTGTTGATGAAAATGGAAATATAGTTCATCAAGGATATATGCAAGTTCTTCTTCCTCGTTGGAGTAAACTTCTTCCACAAAGACCAGAAGATAGTTCAATGAGTCAAGAAGAATGGGATGCTCAACTTCTTAAACAACTTGAAGAAGAAGGACTTGATTTACATATTGGTTATCGTATTCCTACTGAAGGTAAACAATCTGTAAGTGTTCTTAAAGTTGTAGGTTTTCTTGATGAATCATATGGTTCTACTATAATGGTTTCAGATGAATGGGTAACTCAAACTGGTTCTGATTTTGATGTTGATACTATTTATGGTATTAGCTATGAGTTTTATCGTGATAGAAATGGTAAATTTAAAATGGTAGAGCCAGATACAGATAAAACTGAAGATGGATATAGAAGACGATATATTGCTTATATAAATAATCTTATTAAAGAAAGGATTAAAGGAGATAATAATTATCAATATGCTAATGCAGATCTTACTTCTGTATATAATGAATATAAAGCTTTAAATAAGGCTATTAATACTAAACGTCCTTTTGCTAAAATATATAAAGCAATAATGGATATTAGAAATAAAGAAGGTTTTGAAGGTATTAATGAAATAATAAAAACTACTACTAGTTATGCTAAAAAAGCAAATCTTAATGAATTAGAAATTATAGAAGAAACTATAAAAAGTATTGAAGATTTAATAAATCTTCCTAGTTATTCAGAACAAAAAGAAGATCTTATTAAACTTAAAGAATATTATTATTCTCTATCTGATCAATATAGAGCAGAAGAAAATTATGAAGGTGATAATACTTATAAAGATTATACTTTTAAAGAAGTAAAAGAACTTAGAAATAATGCTAAAGAAGAATATTTTAATACTCTTAAATCTATTGCTAAAAAACTTAATATTATATCTTACGAAGATTTTAAGAAACTCCCTTTAGAGGAACAACAAAATCAAAAGGCTAGAAATAATGCTATTGTTAAGAGTATGATTACTATTATGCTTGATAGTACTACTCTTGAAGAAAATCTTTCTCGTTCTAATTTTGATGACATTAAAGATGCAAAAGATGAATTAGAAGAAATAGATCCTAGTCTTTCTTTTAATAGTATGTCACCTTATAATCCTTTTACTCAACTTCAGTTTTTTGAAAATGCTATAAATGGTCGTAAACTTAAAGCATTCTCTGTTGATAGAGATACTAATACTTCTGTTTGTAATAAACTTCAAGTTAAACTTACAGAAGGAAATGAAATAATAGTAGAATATGATGCTAGTAAATATAATGAAACTCTTCTTAAAGAAAATGGTTATGAAGTAGAACATATTACTAAAAATGGAAAAGAATATTATAGAGTTAAACATAATATGTTTGGTTGGTCAAAGACTAATCGAAATGTAGTTGGAAAACTTATTACTGCTTATTCTTCTCAAACTACTGCACATATTCTTGATGCTATTAAAATGGGTGCATTGTATAATGAAACTGATTATACTTTTGGAACATTTAAAACTCTTATAGATGTAGGTATTGATTATAATACTGCTGTAATGTTTCTTGCGCAACCTGTTATTACTTTGATCAATAATTATAATTTTCAAAAACAATCGGTTTATATAGATAATAATATTAATCCTATTGATAGTGCTTTAAGAGATATTGCTAGTAAAATAGGTATTAAAGTTGGTAAAGATGTTATTAACAAATGGACTCCGATTGAAAGTATAATGGACGAAATAATCAAGAATGTTGATTTATTTTCGGTCTTTGTAGAGCAATTCGGAGAGCCAAATTTGAAAGAATTTAAGAAAGGTAATACTAATATACCTATTAACCTAGATATGCTCGTAGAGAGGCTAAAAATGGGTCAGTCTATCGAGTATTCTACAAATAATAGTACTGAAATTGATTATAAAAAGGCTGCTTTTGATATAGGAATGCTTCTTGCTTTTAAAAAGTTTTATGAGAATACTAAAACAATAGAAAGAGTTTCAAGACTTATTAATCCTGATAGTTTTGGTGCAAGACAAACTGTTCACGAAACTAGAGTTAAGATACAAAATATACAAGAAATACTTAGAAATCCAAAAGATAAAGTAAATCAACTTCTTGTTGCAGAAGGTAATAAAACTATACTTGAAAGTTTGTATCCTGGTGGTTCTGTTGATATAAATAATATAGATCCTTATAAAAGTAGTTATCCTTATCTTGCAGCAATGCTTAAATATGCTACAAATGCTTCTGTAGATATTAATAGTAGATTATTTAGATTTGAAAATGCTGATATTGCTAATTGGATTAATCAATTTCAACTTAAACTTGGTATTGTTTTTAATGAAGATCAATATCAAGAATTAAAGAATTATATTGTAAGTAGTATATATTATTCTATTGAACTTCTTAATATTCCTCAAACTGTAAATGATTCTGGATTTATTATTCCCGATGTTAAGAAAGCTATCGAAAATAATACTTTTGATTATTGGAATGATGAAATATCTAGAGTGTTTGGATATAAAGAATATACTAAAAAAGTTGAAATAAAAGATATAAATAATCCTACAGAAGAAGAAATTGATGAATTTTGTAATCTTACTCCTCTTCAAAAGGTTATTTGGATACAACAACATATAGATATTACAGATAGTATATTTGAAATTATTAAAACTTATAAATATTCTGGAAGAAGAAATATAAATAATGATTATGCTAATAATGTAATAAGATATAATGATACTATTTATAATCAAGAAGATGTGCTTAATAAATTTGCACAAGCATATTTTAATAAAAATAAACTTATAAAACTTACTGCTGTTGATTTAATTAAATATGCTTTTCTTGTTGAAGGATTTAGATTTAAAAAAGGTAGTATTTCTAAAATAATTAAGAACAATACTATTAAAAATACTATTAATGCTAAAGGAGAAAACATTGTAGATGTTTCTCAGGTTATAATGAATGATAGAATAGGATTATATATTAATGAATTTACTGATAAATTTGTAAGAAGTCATCCTGAAATAACTAAAGAAATAAGATTTAATAAAAATGCTGATAAAAATTCAGATAATTCTGTATTTAATAGTTTAATGGATGATACTGGTCTTGTATTTATTCCTTTTACTAAAGATTATCAAAATTTTGCTAAAAACTTTTTACTTAAAACTGAAAATAAAGAAGATGAAAGTAAAGCATTAAGTCATATAAGAGTAAGGAGTTATTCCTCTACGGGGGAGAAACGACAAACTCTTTATAAAATTTATATTGCTAAAGATGCAGGAATATATTTAATTCCTCTTAATCTTCTTAATAGAAATGAAGTTACTGATTATTCTATAAATAACGATAATAATAAGTTTTATGCTTATGATTATTATCAACAAGTTATAGAAAATGCACAAGATGAAGTTGCTTTACTTTCTACTAGAAAACAAGATAAATATACTTCTTATATAGATTTATTAGGTCAAAGAGATAATTATAAAATACCTAAATATAATTATTATGAACAAAATAGTGATATAAAAGATCCTAATTATTTACTTGATTTGGCAAAGAATGAAAATTCTGATATTTCTAATGTTGAAAAGAATTTACTTAATAATTTCTTTAATAAAATAGATTCAGAATTTACTTATTTTAATACTAAAAATGGATATATGCTTATTGATAATGATAGTTCTATATTAGCACGAGTTATTAAAGGAAATAATTCTAAAGCATATATTAATGCTCCTATAAATGGTAAAAATACTATAATAGAAATTACTAAATATCGTCATAATTTAGGTATTAATTCTGCTAAAAAACAACTAAATGAACAAGAACAAGAAATTAAAGATAGCGCAATAGAAAGAAAAGCTATAAGACCTAATGTTTATAAAATAAAGTTACTTCCTGAACAAGAAACTATAGAAGAAGTTAATAAAACAATAGAAGAAGCTATTGTTGAAAAATATGAAGATAATCCTTCTATGCTATCTGGTCTTGAAGGAAATACTTTTGAACTTGGTCGTGCTTCTCTTAATACTAATGAATTTGAAGATACTGATAAAGTTGGTAAATTTATTCTCGATGATATTTATTTTAGAGAAATAAAAACTTCTGAAGAGAATACAACTGATTTCTTTAATAAACTTGCTATACAAGGTATAAATAGAAATTCTTTAAGAAGTATTGGAGAAAATAGAAAAACTGTATATAAAAGTGCTGCTAAATATTATAAAGATCTTGCTGATAAACTTATATATGAAATTGAAAATTTCTATATAGGAGATGAAAAATTTTCTATTAATTCTGAAAATTTATATACTAAACTTAAAAATCATCCAGAAGATGCAACAAGACTTATTAAACTTATGCTTGATTCTAAAACTTTTGGACGAACAATAGATGGTATATTCAACCTTGATATTACTAGTGAAGATGAACAAACTAAGGCAGCAATAGAAAATATTAGAGCATCTATAAATAGAGTTAAAGATAATGCTTTACTTAAGAAAGCATTTGATAATATCTTTAATATCTATCTTGTAGAACAATATTCAAATAATCCTAATTATGCTTATGGAGTTTCTTTTGCTACTGATAGTTGGAGAGATGCTAATTTCTTTGAAATGAATATTAGCGATATTAAAGATTTAAATAATAAAGAAGTACAAATAATAGTTAAAGCCGTTTCTAATATTCTTGCTACTTCAAGATTTGATGCTATTGAAAATCAAAAAAGATTTAGAGAAGAACTTAAGAAACTTCTTAATCTTCCTGGAGATTTTAAATGGTCAGATATTATAGATAAAGATGGACGTATAATTCATAGTTATACTGATAATTTTATTAAAGATAAAGAAGATTTAAGAAATAAACTTGCTCTTGCTTATAATTCATATCAAGAAGTTCTTAAAACAAAAGATATTAATAAAATTATTGATGAAAGAATTAAACTTGAAAAAGTTATACTTGAAAAAGATGAATGGTTTGCTAAAAATGTAGAACAAGAAGTAGTTAGCGATTATTATAAACAATTAAATACTGCTAGAAAAAATATATTAAAAAATGCTCCTAGACAATATGCAGAATATAGAGTTCTTGGAGATTTAATAAATAAGAATTATGCTGATGTTCGTTCATTAACAGAAGATGAAAGAACTGAAAGACATAATTATTTTTTACAAAGAAGTCAATTACTTTCTAATACTTATTCTGATGGTACTGAAAAGACAGGAGCAGATTCTGATGCTGCGATATCTTTAAATGAATATTTAAGAATAATTAGAGATTTAAGTGATCAATATTTTGTTTATGAACCTACTGAAGATTTTAAGAATACTTTAAAAGAAAATCTTGCTATTATTGATGAAATAGATAAAGCATATCCTGATAAAGATTTAAATGAAAAACTTAAAAATGATAGATATTTTGAAGCATATTATTGGTTAAAAGACAATACTAGAAGAAAATTTACTAAAGATGTTCAAGAAATGATTGCTTCTGCTTATACTGCTATTAAAAGCAATGAAGCATTATCTACTAATAATCCTCTTAATCCTTATAAATCTATTTATGATAAAATTGATAATTATGATAAATATGATGCATTTGGTGTTATTAACGGATTAGCATTTGAAAAATATGTAGAAGAACATCCTGATGATGATATTATACAAAGACTTAAAGATATTACTGAAGAAATTAATAATCCTTTAAGTCAAAGACTTGGAACTAAACATCCAGATAATATACTTTCTGATAATGCTCTTATCAAAGAAATACCTGCTGATTTGCCTGTATTTAATGATGCTTTTTATTCAGAGTTTAGAACTCCTGAAATGAAAAGTCCTGAAATGATTTCTGAAAGATTTGAAATTATTACTAAAATAAACAATCTTTTAAGTAATGGTATAGATCCTAATGATGGTCATATTTCTACTAAAAGACTTTTTGAAAATCTTACTGAAGATCAATTAAAAGAACTTGCTAATCTTTATCAAGCATTTAGAGATATTAATAGAAATATGTATGATAATCTTGATAAAGCAAATAAAAATTCCATTATTACAATGGAAACAAATAATGAGGCTTTTGATAGAGAATTTGGATATTTTAATGATAACATTAAAGGTACTGCTTTAAAAAGACTTTGGGTATCTATATTTTGTGAAACTGATATATTAGGACAACCAAAACTTGATAAAAAAGGTAATTACATTCCTAATCGTAATATATTTGGATATTATGTTCCTACTAAAAAATATTATGATAAATATATAGATAAAAAGAAAACTGATGCTAGAAAATTTATAAAAGATAATATTACTTACGAAAAAACTACCCATTATTTTGAGGCAATGAAACTTCATAGAAGAAAAGGTGATTATGAACAATGGTATGAAAAGAATCATTATTATAATCCTTATACTCGTAGAATGGAACCTCTTCGCATTTGGACTACTATGGAAGTTAATCCTGCTCTTGGAAAAAATGGTACTTATGAATATACTCCTACATATTATAATACTAGAAGAACTGTAAAAGAGACAAAAGAAAATAAAAATTGGCGTAAAACTTCTACTAATTATAATTATAGAACAGGAAAATATACTAATGAAAAATATAATCAACTTTCAGATAAGGCTAAAAGAATTGCTAATTATGTTCAAAATGTATTAAATGAAAATGCTGCATCTAATGAAATGAAGAAATGGTTTGAAGAAGGATATATGCCTCGTAAGTATAAACCTAATATTGATTTAGAATGGGTTGCTAAAAATACATTTGGTGCAGTTGGTCTTGAAATGGGTAATTATAGAAATACTGAATGGCACGAACATTTATCTTATGAAAAAGATTTTGATGCTGATTTTGATATGAGTAGAGAACTTCGTGCAAAAGGTTGGGAAGAATATAAAAAACCTGAAAAACAACAAGAAGGACAAACTGATACTCAATATCAACTTTATCTTCAAGATTTAAATAAAGAAAATCAAGAAATTAAAAAACGAAATCTTGAAAGAGAACGTTCTATTAGAGATGAAAGATGGGATAAAGTTATTGAAGAATATATAGGTAGAGTTACTGAATATAAGGCTAGAGTTAAATCTAAAGATTTAGTATATTTACTTCTTGAAGATTTAAGAACTAGAGAAAGTTATAAAACAAATCCTTTTGGTAAATTGAGTCGTCGTAAAGGTTCGCCCGTAGAGGAAGAATGGTATGCTCGTACTCCTTATACTAATACTATTACTATTTTTGAAAATTGGGCTAGAAGATTTCTTTTTGAAGAATATAAAAAACCTAATCCTTTTAGAGGTGTTGCTGATTTAATGCAAAATATTACTTCTGCTAAATATATGATTTTTAATGTTACTGGAGGTATAAGTAATGTTACAACAGGTTTAGTTAATATGTTTGGAGAAGCATTTGCAGGACAATTCTTTAACATGAAAGAATTTCGTTCTGCTCAAGTAAAATATTTTTCTAACGCTGTTGGATGTATTGCTTCTATGTGGAGCGAAACTGCTCCAAATCTTGCTGTTGCTCTTACTAAAGCATATCAAGTTGTAGATTTTGATGCTATGGTTGAACGTAAACCAGGAGAAAGTGCTGCTGCTTGGGCAGAAAGAAGTAGAAATCTTCTTTATTCTCTTCAATCTGGTGGTGAACATTATATGCAAAATACTGTAATGTTTGCTATGCTTAAATCTCATAGAATATATCAAAACAGAAATGGTAAAACTGTAATTGGTACTATAAATGATTATCTTATAGATATAGATTATGTTGCTTTACAAAATGTAATTAAAGATAATTCTGAATTTGTTGCTAAACTTGATATGATGAAGAAAGATATTCGTAGAGAAAAAGATTTACAAAAAGATTACGATACTTTTCAAAGAGATTTTAATCAAGATTTTATTAAAAGTATTATAGATAAAAATATAAGAAATGATATTGCTAAAAAATATAATGCTGAACGTAAAAGACTTCGTGAACAAGCTGAAAAGAAATTTGCTGAATTTAAAACTGTAGAAAGTCAATATGAATTTAAAGATGGTTATGCTGTAATAAAAGAAGGTTCTGAACTTACTACAGAAATGGAAGGTGCTCTTAAAGAAAAAATACAACAAGTTAATACTAAAATACACGGTGTTTATAATAAACTTGGTGCTGCTAAAATAGAAAGTGAATGGTGGGGAGGACTTGTTATGCAATATCATAAACATATTTATCCTGGTATTATGAAACGTTATCGTAAACAAGGATATTTTAATGAAATTAGAGGTATTGTTGAACAAGGTTCTTATCAATCATTTTGGAATTTACTTACTAAAGATTTTAATGGTATTAAGAAAAGAATACAAGAACTTAATAATGATGGTACTAATATAGTACTTGCTTCTCTTCAAGAAGTTGCTAAATCTGCTATAAATTGTATTCTTAATATTAAATTCAATTATTCTACTAGTCCTGTGTGGATGCAACAAAATATAAGAAGAGTTCTTGGAGATTTACTTGGTATTACTGCTGCTGTACTTGCTGCATTAGCAATATACGCTCTTACAGATGACGACGATAGAGAAGATTCTGATTTAATTAATACTTGTATTTATCTTGCAGATAGACTTTTCTCTGAATCTCAAATGTATCTTCCATGGGGTCTTCCTGCTGAAGCATCTACTATGTGGTCAAGTCCTATTGCTGCTCAAAATGGTCCAACAGATCTTATTAAAGGTCTTAATTATATCGGACAATATATATTTAATGATGATTTCGAACCCGAATATAGTACAGGTCTTTATGCTGGACAAAACAAACTTGCAGTTATTGTTAAAAGAAATATTCCATTTTATAGAGTTATTAATAGACTTGATAATATGTCTAGAAACAATCAATATTATAGAATTAATGAAAATTCATTTAATATTGGAGTTGCAGAGTCTATTGCTAACAAACTTAAAGGAGAAGATTAATGAAAAAAGTATTATTAACTATATGGCAATTACCACAAGTATTAGTAGGATTATTCCTACTAATACTTTATAAAAAATCATCTAAAGTTATTTATAAAGATGATTATGTTAATGTTTATTCTTGTAATATTCCTGGAGGAATAAGTTTAGGTACTATAATTTTTATTAATAAATATATATGTACTAAAAATACTATAAATCATGAAATTGGTCATAGTAAACAAAGTAGATATTTAGGTTGGTTATATCTTATAATAATAGGTCTACCTAGTATTATTCATGCTGGATTAAATAATTATATAGGTTGTTGTAAACATCATATTGAAGGATATTATCATTTTTATACTGAAAGATGGGCAGATAAACTTGGTGGAGTAAAAAGATAAAAAAAATCCCCTTGCTGGCGACTAAAATCAGTCTACCAACAAGGGGTTATTTATGCTCGTATTAATGCCAGAAATGGCTTAAATTTCAATTATTTTTATTTAGCAATATAAAATATCATTTAATGAAAAATAATGTCTATAAATTGATTTATTTAGATTGTTTTATTATAGAATTAAATAAATTATAATCAATTTCTTCAACATTAATTTTATCTTTTTCAATATTATAAATATCTTTAATTTGATACTTTATAAAATTAATAACACTAATTGGAGCATCTCCAGTAGTAATTTCTCTTAATAAATCAATATGATTGTTTGCAATATTTTCTAAATATATTTTACAACTAAATTTAGGAGAAGTTTTCTTAAAAGTTATTTTACAATAATAATCTTTTTTAGTAGTTTTAATTTTATAATATTGATTAATCATATCTTACAATTTCCATATTTAAGTTTGATATTTCTTTTAAGAACTGTAATTGTATAAGAAAAGTATCAAGCATTACATAAGATATTTTGAATATTTTATCTGAAACTATATCTTGAATAGTATAAATTTTATCATTAGCAATTTTATTGCAGATAATTTCAGATATTATAGCACCATTATTATCTTTAATGATTACTTTTGCAATTTCTATAAATTTTTCCATAACAATATTATAAGAAACTCCCCGTAGAGGAAGAACAAATATTTAATGCTTCTTTCCCTACGGGGAATGTTGTTTAATCTTTAACTTCAGGCTTAATCTTGTTTGTTATTTCAGCAGTATTTGAAACATTATTATCTCTTTTTTTCTTATTATATTTATTTTCAATTTTTGAAATTCTATTATGTAAAGAATTAACAACATTTACAAATTTAAGTTCTGTATTATTTATAGTAGTAATACTATCTTTTATAGTAGAAATCTCTGATTTAAAAATATCTATTTTAGTAATAGTTTCTTCAATAAGCTTTTTATTAAGATTTTCAAGTTTAGTATTAGATGTAATTTGATTAATAGTACTAACTATAAACGTAATCATTATAATAAATAAACAAAATGCTATAATGCTAATTATAATTGTAATTTCTTCCATAATTTCTTTTTATTATTTATTTGTACTTCCAAAACCTCCATCACCTCTTTCAGTTATTCCTAAATCTTCTTTAGTAGTAACTTCATTCCAAACTATACGTTCACGGCGACGAACAAGTATTTGAGCACAACGATCTCCAACTTTATAATATTCATAAGGTTCTTTTGGTTCACAAAGATCTCTATGAACTATAAGAAGTTCACCAGTATAACCTTCATCGAGAGTACCAGGACTATTTTGCATTATAGCATAAGTTTTAGTCATAGAACTTCTAGGACGAATTTCCATTTCGTAATCTTCTGGAAGTTTAAAATGAAGACCTGTATGATAAACTATTCTTCCATCATCTTTATATTCAATAGAATTAACATAAACGTCCATACAAGCATCTCCAGATTTAGCATAAGTAGGAAGTTTTACAGTATCATCTTCACGCCATACTTTAACTTTAACTTCATCTAAATCTTTTTCAAGTCTTTCTACAAGTTTATCGTAAGTCTCTATTTGACTATAATGAAAATCATAAATTGCATTTGCAATCGCTCTAGCTATTTTACTCATAATTTTTTAATATTTGATATATTTGATTTTTATTTTGTTCAACAACGTTTAATTCTTCTTTATTACATCTATTAGTATGATTTAAAAATTCATAATCTTTTTTCCATTTATTTGTAATAAATTTTTCAAGACTAACATAACAAATATAATCATTTTTATCAATAGAATTATATAAACAAATACTAGGAATATAAATTTTATTATTTCCTCTAAAATTTTCTTTATTTATAATTTTAGCAATTCTTACATATTTAATATTAAAATTATCATTGATTAAATATAACCCATAACCTTGCCAGCAACCTCCATCTTTTTTAGTATATTTTTTAGTATTAATTTCATAAATACCAATTTCATGTTTACTATAAGCATCAACATCATATATTAAATCTTCTTTTTTAAATACAGATGATTTTCTTTTATTTTGGTATTCATTATTATCAATTTTGTTCCATTCATTATCTGTAAATTTAAGAGGACTTATAACACCAAAATTAATAGCATTAGTTAATTGTTTAACTTTATAACCAATAGTATTATTTGTATCTCCTTGTAATGATAATAATGATAATATTTCTACTATTTGTTTTACCATTAAATCTTGTAAACCATCAGAATCTTTCCAAGCAATTTTAGCTTCATCAATAAAATGATTAACCATTCTACTATTTTTAATACCATAATCTACAATAGTATCAATTGCTTTTTGTAATTTTTTATCCATAATTTATGCAGCAATCAAATATTCAGTAAACTGTTTAATTTTATTAGCTCTATCTCCGTAGAGAAGTGATTTCATTCTATCTTCTCCGTTAATATTTGCAACATTAGAATAATATCCAGTAAGACCATTAAGAGTTCCCCAAGCAGTACCAAGTATTTCTTTCTGACCTATACCGTTATTAGTATATAATATTATATCATTAATAAGATTTGCTTTTCTTGTAGAAATTTCAGCACATTCTAAAGCATTCCAACGTCTATTAATAACATCTCTATAAGTATATCCTCCTTGTTTAAGTTTATTCTTTTCTTCAGTAGAAAGAACAAAATCTGAAATAACTTTATTTTGTTCTTCCCAAGTAATAGTTTTCTTTCCAAGATATTCACATATTTCTTTAAATTCAACTATTTTAGTATGACTTAATCCAAGTATTTCATCCGCAATATCTATATTTTGATGAACAGATTTAGTATGTCTAAATGATACATAATTACTAGAATTTCTTACAGCAGTATTAAGAACATTTTGACAGATTATTCTTATAGGAGTAATCATAATTTTAACTCCACTAGAACCATCGTGAGAATTAGTAAATACGAGATAATTATCTACTCCATCAGCACCAATTTTAAAAGTATCAGGAAGTTTGGCAGAAACAAATATAGTTTCTCCATTTCCAAAACAACCAGCAGTATCCCATATTGCTTTATTTTTTCCAATAGCATTATCAAAGAAAGTAAAGGCTTCAATATTTTGTACAGGAGTATATTTTTCTTTAACTATACCAAGAGGAATATCTAAATCTCTTCTATAAGTAGCATAATATCCCTTAATAGTAGGAGTTTTACATCCTAAAGTAATACCATTATGTTCATTTTTAATAACACCTTGAATTTCACATTTATCAACAATAAAATCAAGATTTGCTTTACGCATTACATCAATAGATGTTTCGCAATCATAAACATCTGTTACACCTTTAAATAGAAAAGGTCTTCCCTTTACTGAATAACTCATTTTTATTTATATTAAATGAAATTCCAAAATTTTTAAGTTGAATGTCTTGAAATTCTCTTATTTCTAAATCATAAAAAGAAACAAGAGCATTAAATTTAGGATTGTATCTAATTACAGTTATATATTGGTCTTTAAATACATAATATGCAGCATCTAGAGGTATAGATGAAGCAGGATAAAAAGAATGTTTATCTATTGTACTCTTTTTAAGATATGCTTTTCTAAATGCAATATTAGTAATTTTACCTCCAGCAAGAATAAATATATAGTCAGTATAAGGTTTTCTTATATTGACTACATTGATATCCATTAAAGCATCTGTATAAGAATCAATAGCATGTTTAACATAAAGTTTATAAGCATTATCATAATAAATTCCATAAGAATCCATTTTAATAGTATCATTTCTTTTATTAACAGATACTCCCATTTCTTTAAATATAAATTCACCTATATTAAGACTTAAAGGAGTAAATGTTTTACGCCAAAGATATTCACTAGTATAATTTATTATAGTTTTTATTTCTTCATCAGTATAACCTCTTTCAAAAAGAGGAACCAAAATATCATTAACTTGTTCTATTTTAGTCTTATCTTTACCTTGACCAATAGCATATTCTGATTCCTCTTTTAATCTTCTTAAATAATATTCTTTATTCATTATTTAATAGTAAGAGAATTTTCTTTAACAAATTTAGCAATAGTTATAAGTTTAGAATTCTCATTTTCTTGTTCTATAGTATTAAGAAATTTAACTTGATCTTTATCAACAGATCTAGTAAATTTAACAGATGATATTGCGTCATTATGAATTAAATTAATTAATTCTGGATGATTAAGAAAATCACTTGCGTCAATATCAATACTAATGTTATATTTAATTGCTTTAATATCGTTAGTATTAAATTCTTCAAAAGTATCTCCATTTTCAGATTTAACTATTGCATTTATAGCATCAACAATAGCATTTAATACATTCGAATCATTACCATCAAGAACTCCATTTTCATAAAGTTCATTAACGTAATTAATATAATTATAACTTAATATAGTAAGTCTTTCTTCGTTAATATTAAGTTTATCTAATGATTTAGTAAAAAGTTTTCTTGTAGCAGTTTCAAATACTTTATTACCATTCTTTCCAGTAATACCATATTTAATTACAGAATCAAGAATAATATTTTTAAGTTTTTCAACTACATTTTCTCTAACTTTTTGTACCTCATTAACTCTTTTCTTTTCTGCTTTACAAGCATCAACATAAGATTTATATTTATCTATTATAGCACAATAAGAATCAATCTTTTCATTAAATTCTTCTTGAGTTAATTGAAGCTTTTGTTCTTGTTCTTCTGTAAATTCACCTCCAGTATCTTCAATTTGTTCTATTATAGATTGAAGCTTACTATCGATTTCCCAAAGACTATTACTCATAATTATATTCTTTTTCTATTCTTTCTATATTATATATTCTATTAGTTGTAAACATCCAAGAACATTCGTCTACATTAAGACCATATTCTTTAAGAAATACATCCATATCAAGTTCTCTATCTCTATCTTCAGGTTCGAGTTTTATCTCATAAAGACCGCCATTACAATAGTCTAAAATATAAAGCCATTCATCATTCATTTTCAAGTTCTTTTAAATATTGTTCAAGTTTATTATAATCATAAAATGCTTTACAGAGTTTATCATCTTTTACATATTCATTATCTTTTTTAGTAATAACAGTAACTCCGTACAGAACATCTAGATCTGGATTTTCTCTACTTCTAGATATTTCTGCTATATGATTGCCATATTTTTTATAATCCAAAATAATAGGAGTTATACAATTAACTCCTTTTATTACTTTTCTAAATATTTTTCCATTAGGATTTTCTTGAAGTGTATTATATTCTGTTTGTGTCATATTAATTTTGTATTTTAGGAATAATATCTATAGTTATATCTCCGCAATATTTACATCTACTAACAATAGCAATTCCTATTTCTTTATCATAAATATTCTTTACAATTTCTTCTTTGTAAATTTCATATTCATGACATCCAAATTTACATTTTATCCATTGTTTCATATTATTTAACTTTAATAGGTTTACCACCAAGACTTTTAAAATTATTACACATATAACAACTAATATGATAACAACTAATTAATACGTTTTTATGAAGAAAAGATTTTTTATTATAATTAGGTTCTGTTTTAACACAAAGATATTTATATAGTCCTATACCTGATTTATTAGTTGTTATAATATAAAATTTTTCTCCTATTTGAATACTATCAAATATCTGTTTATTTTCATCAACATTATTTTCAATGCTAATACATTTATAATCTTTCATTCTACTTGTCCTTTAGTTATTATTTGTAATTGATTATGTATCATTTCTCCAATAATATAGGCATTTGGATGAGGTCTACCTGTTGTTCCTCTATACCTTAAATCAAGAATATGTTTCCATTCATATCCTGAATAAGTATAAGCGCAAACAGTTGCAGTATCAAGAGGAAGCAAACCTCGTGCGTCTTGTTTATTTAATTTATAATAACTTATAAGGTTTTTATAAGCATCAAATGCTTGTTCACAAGAAGTAATATAATATTGTCCAACAAGACTTATTTTGTCATATTTTCCAAATTCTTCATAATTATCACAATCTTCTTTAGTTAACCAATGTGGTTTACAAATAGTTCCATCATCATAAACATATCTTGTAGATTGTTCAGCAATATTATTAGGACTAACTCTATTTAATTCTCTACTAGTACTAATTTGAGTAGTAACAACAAATGTATAACGAATTACATTATAAATATCATTGTTTTCTTTTGCAAGATTAAATATATCAATATCAGATATTTCCCATTTAGCAACTACATTATAAAAATTATCGTGTTCTTTAATCCATTGAAGATTTGCAGAAACAAATATATCTGTATCGGTAATTAATGTTGCAATAAAAGGATTATTATCAAAATAATATGCTAAAGCATAATCTTTAAGATAATGTTTTGGAAGACAGAAATATTTAGTAGCATGTCTATACATACTTCTATGATTGTTATTCCAAAGAGCAGTAACTAATTTTTCATCATTACCACTTTCTGAACGATAACAAATTCTTGCACATCTTGCAATATGTTCATTTGCATATTGTGTACTCTCTTTCCAATATTGTATACTAGGTTCAATAATTTTCATTTTCTTTTTCTATTAAATTTTTCATTAAGTTCTTTATAAATATTAAAACATTGATAAAAAGTATCAATAATTGTACTATTGTTGTCAATAGTATAATCAGCATCAAATAAATCTTCTTCACTTTGATGATTATCAACATTAATATTAGCAATATTACGACTGACTCGTACAATAATCCCCGTAGAGGACTTCCTCACAGACTTTATAGCCATTGCTTCATTAATATATCTAACATCACCTATTAGACATAATTCTCTACCTTGAGATATTAATTCAGCTTTAGCAATAGTAGAATTAACCCATATGTCATCATCGAAACAAGTTCTCATAAGAGTAGCATACACTTGCATTAAAGTACGAAGTTTTATAACAGGCATTTCTGAATTATCAGCAATAAGTTTTCTAAAACTATCAAGATTAGTAAAATCATCAATTACAAGTTTAATATTATTAAGAGTAAATTTCTTTTGTTCGAGAAATATTCCTCGTCTAATATCATACCATATTTCATCTTTATAGTATCTATCATCAAATAATTTTCTATTAATACCAAACATAACAGAAAGATTATCTTTAACTGGGTCTGCAAAATGAATAACTCTATTTTTAAGAGTTATATCATATTGTTGTCTATTAAGTTCCCAATCATGATAATTTGCTTGTTCAAGAGTTTTATAATTAATATAATTAAATATGGAACAAACCATATCTTTACCGGAGTTTTTTCTTCCTCCTACACCAATAATAAGTTTCATAACATCATCTTTAATTGTTTTTAGTTATGTCACTAATATAATATATTTTGTCGAATAATACTATTTATATAAAAATTAAATAACTTGAACGAAATACAGGCTCATAGAGCGATTTTCTTATATAAATAATATAGTTGTTCCATTTATATATGAAAGTGGCTGAAAAATGATAAAAGTGGGCATTATGTAGATATGACACACAAAAATAGCCGTCTGAATAACTCAAACGGCTTATTCAAAATTAAACTATACTAAATACATCATAATCTTCTCCACTTTCAACATATTCAACTTTAAGATTTCCTCTTATATCTTCAAGTTGACTTAGTATATAATCTTTTAGTTCTCCTATAACTCGAAGTTTACATTTGCCATACATATCTGTTTCGCACTTTCTACAATTATCATCAAATTTAGTTTCTCCAAGTAGAACAAAATAATTATTATCATTTATAACAGGATCAAATTGAGCAGCTTCTAAAAAATATTTATATTTTGCTTTAACAGGAAATATAAATTGTTTTCGTTTATAATCATAATATGGTTTTTTATGATCTGTTATAGGATTAAGTATTTTATATTTAATAATAGTCATTGTATAAGTTTAACATTTTTAATATGAAAAGGTACTTGATTAACACCACTTCTTTCTCCAAATTCTATTTTAAGTTTACTACCTATATAAGAATCAGCACATCTAAGTATAGATCTTTGAACATCTAAACTATTACTTATATGACATTCAAATGTAGCATCATTAATATCATTTTTACATTTAAATATAGGAATATCAGTTCTTTTATCTTCTGGATAAATATCCATAATAGTAAATATACCATCATCTGATTTCTTATATTTAATCATAGTATTAGCAACACGCTTACCAAATTGATATTCTGCTTTAATATTACGAAGAATAAGTCCTTCGAAACCAAGTTCTATAAATTTATCTCTATAATGTTCAGCAGAAGAACTAATTGCAATAAGATAATTTGGAAGTACAACTAATTTATTAGTATTATTTAAATGACTTTCTAAACTATTAAATTCTTTTTCATATCCTCCTAATAAATAAGTTCTAATATTATTTCTTTCATCTTGAACAACATCTTCTATGGCAATATCATAACACCAATATTGAATAAGTTTATTAAGAGGATTATTAACATTTTTAACAGCAGAATTAATTTCATTTACTGTTCTTCCAGGAATATAAACTTCTCCATCAAGTATAATATGTTCTTCATACATTTCTTCAAGTCTTTCATTACCTATAATAGATATAAGTTCATCTTCAAGATAATTAAGACTATTCCAAAATACACCTTCTCTAGATTGAAAAGAAAGAGTATATGGTTTAAACATATCATAGTTTTTTTCAACTCTAATAAAACAACGAAGACCATTTATTTTATATTGACCGAAGTATTCACCTTTACTAAATATTTTATTATTAGTATTATCAAAAGTTTTAGCAAGCATAGGAAGAATAATTCCATTAGAAGTATCTCTATAATCAGGAAGATAAGCACGAAGATAGTTAATGAGTTCTTCCTCTACGGGGAGTGTTTGATTATCTCTAACTTCATTTAAGAACTTATATCCAACTTTTCTTTTATCTTCAATCTTGCGATTATATTCAGTTTTATTTTTACATTTAATTATTTGAGTAATTTGATTTTTACCAAGAATACCATAATATATTTTATAATATTCTGGATTAGTAGTTTGAGTTATCCACCAATAACAAGGTTCACCATAATTATTTCTTCTATATAAACCTTGTTTATAATCAAAAGGTAATTTCATTTTGTTTTTACTTTGTTAAAATTAAACTTAATACCTTTTAAATCTTTATAATCTATTTGATTTTCTAAAGGATTAATTTTAGTGACTTTACTAGTGCCATTATCAAGATCATCAACAATATAAACGATACTATTGTCGAAAATATCTCTACTAGTAGAAACATTAATTCTGGGATTTTTTCTTCTTTTGGCACGTTTTTGTCTATTATTATCTTTAATGACTTTATTTCTTCGTTGTTCTTCACGAAGTCTTTCAATTTCTCTATTAGCCTCATCTTTATCTATAAGTTTTTGAAAATATGTATTATACAAGAGATAATTATCAAGTTTATTAAGAGTACGATAATAATTACTAATATTTTCCAAATAACTAAAACTATCAACAATAGCAAATCCTTTACTGACATCAATATCTTTAAGAATTTCTTCCAATAAACCGATAACTCCATATTTATCTAATAAAGAATAATAATTAATCCAACGAAATTCATCATTAAAATTATAAGGTTTAAACCATTTCATCAGGATAATATTTTATAAAGTCGTCATTATCTGTTTCTAAATTATGTATATATAAAACAATTTCTTCATCACAATTATTATTAACTAATCTAGAAAATTCTTTTTGAACACAATCTAAACAAATATCATAATTATCACTTATTAATATTAATTTTTCACCATATTCAGTTCTTTTAATAACTTCATATTTTGGTATCTCTAATTCTCCATCTATAATCATTTTTAATATATTTTTGTGGAATACTATAAATGATAATCTTTTTAGGTTTACCAATAAGAAGATAATTATATAAAAACCATTTCATATAATTAGAAGTATAATAACCTTTATATATTCCTCTTTCATCAGATTTAATTATGCCAGTATTATAATCTAAATTAGAATATATAAAGTTACTAGGAGAATAAATTTCACATATAATATTTTTAAATTTATTAATAAGATTTATATCTTCTTTATTATCAATATTTATATCTCCATAAAGATAAATATTTTTTGCTCCAATTTTATATTTTTTATCAAAAACATAAACAAGTTCTCCATATTCTTTTTCGCTTTTATCAATTTGTTTTTCTTCTATATCTGTAAGAACTTGAAGAACAATAGTTCCTTCTTTAGAACGGTTCAATATTGTTCTTTTGAATTTCCCCATTATATTCATTTGTTTCTCGTACATAATCTAAAGTTTTATTTATAAATTCACTTATTTGATTTATATTATATTTCTCTCGAAGTTCAGCAAAATCTTTGGCATTAAGATATTTTGAAATAATAATAGGAAATATGTTATAATCTTTTCTTAAATGTTGTGCTTCTAACATACCTGTTCTATCATTATCCATAAGAGAAATAAGTATTCCATTGTTATTAAGTTTTCCTTTAAGCCAATCATATTCAAAACCTCTAAGTTTATAAGTTTCATGTGGTATATTAATAACACCAATTTTGACTTTAGGACTCCCCCCGTAGAGGGATGATATACTTCTAATGGTACATCCCAAACTTAATCTATCTTTAGTAGATTTAGTTATAACTATATAATCATAATCATTTCTTTCAAGATTATAAATACCTTCAAGATGATTACAATTAGTTATAAATCTAGTAACACCTTTTTCTCTTTTTGGAAAATAAAGTTTCATGCTAACTTGTCTTTTTCTATCTCTTCCAAGAAAATAAGCATAGCAAGGATCTTTTTCAGAATAAAAATATTTTGGTTCTGGATTAACATTTCTATCAATATAGAATTGTTCAACAGGATAAACAAAATTAGTATTAAGATATTGAAGATTAACTCCAAATTTATCCCAATATCTTTTATCTCTTTCATTCCATTCTCTTACAACTATTTCAATATTAGGCTTATGTTTAGTTATAGTGTTTAGTGCATTTTTAATATCTTCATCCATATTAATATCTTTTTCTCTACCATAAAATATATTAGAGAATGTTTTAGAAATATGTTTTAATACTTTAACAAAATCGTATTTATTAGAAATATTAATAGTTTGATTAGTAATTTTAGATATAACTAAAGCAGCAGCATCAAAACAATCTCCCCAAAAGAATCCAGCAAAATCTCGCATTTTTAGTTTACCTCTATTATCATATCTAAAGCCAACAGTAGGATGATTATCATCTCTAATTGGAGAACAAATTAATTCACCAGTATCAATACAATGTTTAATAATATCTACGGGCAAATCAAAATATTTACTAAATATAGTTTCTTGACTAACTTTAGATAATATATAATCTTTATTTAGTTTACCTTCATTTATAGACCTACCCATAAACAAAACAATAAAAAAAAGAGGTAAAACAATAGTTATTATAACACAACTACTACTTTACCTCTAACATCAATACTTAATTACCTTATTCTCCGAAAGGTAAATCGTCATCATCTCCAAGGAAGTCAGTAGTTCCAGCACCGACCATTCCAGCCATACCATTAGGAACTTCTATTCCTCCACCATACATTGCTCCGCCAACAGGAGCACCTGGCATTTGAGTTGGAGATTTAGCCTTTTCAACTTTCATAGGAAGTATTGTTTCTTTACTTGCCTCAATTCTTATAACAGGAATAGTATTAGTTTTAAATATTTCAATACATCCTTCTCCTACAAATTGAGGAAAAGCAAGATTACCATTAGCAATAGGCTGCCAACCTTTAGTTCTTTGCTTAATATAACGAAGAAGTTTAATCCATATAACGATAGGTTTACCGTCAGAAGATTTATAAACTGGATTACCATCACGACCAGTATTCATTATATTAGCAAAGTTTTCAAACAGTTGTTTCCAAGATTCAAGAACAACTTCAGGAGCAACATTTACATAATCTCCATTTTCATCAAAATCTTGATAAGAAAGAGAAAGTGCAGCCTCTTCGGTTTCAGTCATTGGACGACCTTTGAGAACAAATACATTAAGAAGATGTTTCAACCAATCAAATATAAGATTAATTTTCCATTCTTCTTTTCCATTAGGAATAGTATTTACATTACTTTCAACTGCATTAAACTGAAGACTTACCCATCTACGAGCATTAACATCTTCTTCGTTTGAAGCAAAACGAATAGTAAGTTTTGGAACTTCACAACCTGCAAAACTTGGCATTCCACTCTTATCTTCTCCAACACGTATCATAGAAACTTCAACAGATTCTATGTGAGCAAGGAAAAGACCATTTTGTTTAGCGTCTTTATGACTAAAAGTAAGACGAGTAGTTCCACGAGTTTCATTAGAAATACCTCTACGAACTACTTTTTTAACAGGTGCTGCATTTTGAGCAGCAGCCGGAGCAGCCTGCGCATTAGCTGTCGTTCCAGCAACATTTGGATTTGTCGACATAATTGTTACTTTAACTTTTTTAATTGAACTTTATAAAGACAATAAAAGGGAGCAACAATATTGCTATTATTACTCCCTAAAAGTAGTATTATTCTATGAATGAAGTTTCAATTTTAATATATTATTCATTGTCCTTCTTACCACGAGCAACAACTTCCTTGTCAGAATATTCTCCGAGAACGAGATAAGGAACGTCTACATCCTCATAACCATTAGAGATAGTAGCGTGTTCAACAGAAGTTACATCAACTGCAAACGACCTATTAACTTTAGCACGCTCTTCTTCAGAAAGGTCAGACTTCATTTCATTCCATACGTTAGTATCGGTGAAAGTAAGAATAACTCCTGTACCGGTAAGGTTAGAAGAATTAGCAGCCTTACTACCCTGATATTTAGGAAGTTCACGACCAGTGATAGTTTCAGCAAGAATATTTACAACTTCCTCACGAGTAATACCCTCACGAGTAAGAGCAGACTTCATTTCTTCACTACCAGACTCCATAGCAGCAGCAAGAACATCATCATAATTCTGCTCAACATAAGTCAGTTTATCTTTCTTAGACAGTCTTTCGGTAACTGTAAGGATAGCACCCTTATCATTTTTGCAAAGAATACCTTTGGCAATAGCCCACATATAATTTGCTTTACGGAATGCAGCAGCAGCATCTTCAGAATTTGCATCAAGACCATTAGCCTCACAGAACTCTACGTAAGCAGCATCTCTAGTAGCAATAGCAGCATCAACCTGTGGAACAGTAGAAATAAACATTACATAATCACCTGCCTGAATACCAAGAGCAGCAGTAACCTGCGGAGTAAGTTTAAAACCACCTTGAGTTGAAAGAGCAATTACTTCTGGAGAATATTCAACTTTGCGCTGACCAGCATTAACAATAGAGAAACCGAATGACATCTTTGAATTAACAGTTTTCATAATCTTTAATTTTAAAAAGTTAAACTATAAATGCTTTTGTTTGTGTATATGTACGTTTGTACTTTAGCGAACTTTAATAGGAGTAACATCTATAACATCTTGTTCATCAATGCTTAGACCATTAATTTGTTTTAATTCAGTAGTTTCATAACATCCCATTATAACATCAGAAGCAATATCACGAGCACCATAGGTAAATGCTCTATGACCTATCATTATACGAGCATATTTTGAATAAGTATCTTTATCAAAAAATCCAGCAGCAAGAGCATCATTATAACTAAATCGTCCAATAGTAGTCATTTCTCGATCATTGACTTTTCTATAAAACTTATATTCAGTTACATAATCAATCGGCATACTAGCAATCCTAAATACAGGAATAATTTGTTTTTTAACAAGTTCAGCAGCTTGTGTTTTGTTAGTCACAATACCAAATTTGCTATTAAGTTGATAATCTCTATATACATTATTGTTAAAATCTTTGTAAAATCTAACTGGATATACATAGACTTTATCATCTTCGCCTTTTTCGTCTGCCTCTTTTGCTTTTGCTTCTGCATCCTTTTTAGAAATACACTTTACAGTATATTCAGGAAGAGAATTTTCATTATAAACATTGATACTATCTGTATATTCATACAGAGGTGTATAATCTTTTATACAATCCCAAACTACACCTGCCTTTAGCAGCAATGCTTTAATAATATGAATATCAACACCTGTTTTACCATTAATTACATGAATATGCTCAAGAGAAGTTGAAAATGGAAGTTGAAGGTCTTGCGCTCTCATAAGAACTGCAATTCCATCAGCAACGCTTTTAATACCACCTTTTTCACTTCTCATAATCCTACCAATGAAAGCTTCAGCAGCAGCATATTGCTTTTCATCAAGAAGATTAACTTTATTAATAGCACTTTCAGTAATATGATTAGAAACTTTAACTAGATGTTGATGTTCACTTTCTTTACTTACTCCAACTGGATTGTTAGTAGTTGTTTCAGTAGCATCAGTTACTCTAACTTCATCCATATTATCAAAGAACTTTATTGTTGTTTGTTGATACAATTATAATTCATTTTTATTAATAAAACAAGGATTTGTCGAAAATATCAGATAATAATTTCTCCACTATTGCTATCAAACGAAATCTGTTTTTCTTGCTCTTTTACGCTTATTAAGTGATTTGGCTCTTCGTTCATAAATTCATTTTCTTCAATAGTATTTTTACAATAAAGTCTATAAACTTTTGTATGTTCACCAAAATCAACATTAACAAATCGAGTACGAATTTTAATAATATCGTCAAGCAATGATGACGTTAATATGACCGTGCTGGAGGCTGTTTTTAAGTCCGTGGAGGAACTATTTTTAATGGATAATACCTTAATATAGCCGGAGTTAAAATATTGCAAATTTAGGGTACTTATAGCCTGCGACTTGAATATCTTTAGTTTACCTTTCTGTTTTCCTGTTTTATATTTAATAATTTCTCCATTTTCATCAGTAATATAACCATCAGGAATACAATCATGATAATCAGCACAATAATTATCTCCAAAATAATCATTAAGATATTCTGTTATTTTTCTTGCAAATTCTCCGGTTTTAGAAATAATAATAACTTTAGTATCTTTATCTATTTCGTTTTCTAGAATGTTTTTAATTTCTTCTAATTTAGCATCATTGTTTAATAGTAAATCTCTTCGACTTCTTATCATATTATAAATAACATCTGCTCTAGTAGCAATAGCATTAGGATTATATAAATCATCAATGTTTTTCATAAATTCAACAGTAGTATCTAAATCATAAGACCAACCATTTGCTTGAGCAATTTTAAATCTTATATCTACAGCACTAAGTTTATTAGCAGGATCTCCATTTCTACATTTATTAACAGTATCAATATCATCAAAGATACTCATACTATCTTTAATAAAATTAGTATATTCTTCATATTTAGAAGTATCAGTATCAGACATAATAACAGAACAACGTATTTCCTCTACGGGGGAGGAAACAATTGCTTTTCTAGCTTCAATAGCAGAAATGTTAGTTATAATATCTGGTAATACTTCTCTAACTTTAGTAGTAAATTTAGTATTCATTAGATTTTCAGTAATAATACACATAGTAAATTTAGATGCTTTTTCAATATCTAATATTTTACTTAAATCATTAATAGTATTAAGTCCAGCAATTATTGCTAAATGAAACTCTTTAGGTTTATAATATTGAGTTTTAGCAAAATCTTTAGTTAATACACTTAATTTATCAAAATAATAATTTCTTACTTCTTCATCAAGTATATTAAAAGATTCTATAATATTTTGTCGTTGACTAAATTTATCAACAATTATTATTATATTAGCATCAGGAGTTTTGTTTTTAATAGTAACAACTGTACTAAATATCAAAGGATAGATATTTACAGGTTGTGGAAGAAATATACTTCCTTTACCTTTATTTTTCTGAAAACCATTTTTTATTTCTTCTACAACTTTTTCATCATATTTTCTCATATTATTTAATCATTATTTTCAAAAAGATTACCATAATCTCCAGAATATTTCTTAAGAAGTGCTTTACCACTTTTAGTTTTCTTAAGAGCATTAGATTTAAGATTAGGACTTATTCCTAATTTAATAGGGTCAATAATTTTCATTGCTTCATTATAGTAATATTGATAATTTATATTTCTTTGATTAATAGGAAGATCATCTAAAGTATTAAGAACAGTAACAACATAACCTGAACAAAGATTATTATGTTTATTATTTTCATCAACTTTAAAAATATATCCACCATTCATTGAAACATAAAATCTAGTATTTCTTTGAATTTCTTCTCCTTTATATTCAACAGTAAATTTTCTTCCAATATTTTGAGTTTTACAAAAATCAAGAATATTAGTTGCTTCATAAAGAGTTTCCATAATAGGTTTATCATCCATAAAATATCTAACAACAGCTTCTGCAACAATAGGTTGATTATAACCTTTTGATAAATCAACTGCATACATTTTAGGATTTAAATCTCCTTTTGAACTAAATTTACCATTAATTTCACGAAGACAAAAGTTATTTATATCTCTTGCAGTATATCGTTCATATTCTTCAGTATCAAGACCTAATCCAGTATATAATTGCCAATCTTTAATAATCGATTGATATTTATCGTATTTATTTGCATAAAGTTTAACAACTATACCATCTGTATTAGCAGACATTACAGGTATTCCATTAAGTTCAAGTTCTTCACAAAGCATAAGTAAATATAATTGTCCATTAATAGTAACTTTTAGAGTAGCAAGTGGATCATATATATCTCCATAAGCATAATTAAATTTTCCATATATACTATTAATAACAATCTTTAATGCTTGCGCAAGGATATCTTTAGGAATACCATCAATAAGTTCTTCTTTACTATGTTTTGCTTGAACTCTAGTATCTCTTAACCAAGTAATAAGTCTTGTGAATGTTCTATTATCTAAATGTTCGGGTGCTATATTATAAACAGCCATAAGACTAGGATAAAACGATGCACTTATAACATCATAACTTTCATTATGAAACTGACTATATCTTAATTTGATTTAATTCTTGCTTTTTGATAACCATTTAAAATTATATTTCCTTCATCATCAACATATCTCCAATTATATCCATAAGCACGAGGTTTACTTCTATTACAACAACTCAATATAACACTTCTAGTATAACCTAATTCTTCACAAATTTTAATAGCAGAATCCCATATTTTAATAATATTCATTTGTAAATCATATTGAGCAACTTTATTAGTTTTAATTTTGCTCATTTTTTCTCTATATTCTTTAGTTTTATGTGAAGATTTATCCGTATTTGCACATTTAGTTCTTAATTCTTCTGATATATAATAATTAGAAATTTTTTCATTATATAAATTATCAATACCTATTTTTATTTGAAGTTCTCTTTCTTCTTCAAGCAAATTAACAGGATTATTATTATATATAATTATTTCAAAATTATCATATCCATATTTATTATAATCTTGTTGTAATTTTTTATTAGAATGTTCATTAGAATAAAGTAAAGAAAAATGTTTAGAAAGTCTATGTTGAATATTTTTAGTAGAACCTATATATATTTTATTAGTAATTTTACATTTCAATCCATAAATAGCAGGAGTATTATTATATTTAGAAAATTCACCATATTTAAAATGGTCACCTTTTCTAATTTTTTCATAATCTCCATGTCTTCCAGGCACAACATCTTTTTTAACTTTAATTTTTTGTGCTAATTCAAAACTAAATTTAGGCATAACTTTAATAATTAAATTAAACATAATAAAAACTAAGATACTACCTAAATTTGAATAATGCAAGAATAATTTATCAAATTCTTCCCGTTTCCACATTATAAATGTGTACTCTCTTTTGAGATAGTCGATGAACACAACTATTTTTATATTTCACAACATAAAGAGTAGTCTTCGTTGCTGATTGTCCATTGTTAATAATTACTTAGGGTATAACTATCACAGCAATTCCAATATAATTATCCGTTATTTCTTTTCTGTTTTCACAACCATTGCCATTTAGATTTTCATCTTCTGTTTTGGTAATAACGGCTTTAGGAGTTTCCAGCAGTTAGAGAAGTTTTATTTAAGACGCTGCATCACTTACGTCTGCATGAACATAAATAAAAGAACTATCTTTATCAAGTTTGTTCCAAATTGAACTTTCAACTTCCCCCGTAGAGGAATCATCAGCATTTATAACAATTTTACTCTTTAAATCTTGTGGTAAATCTTTACTATGAAGACCACCGGTAGCAAGAGTATAAGTAAGATTTCCTATTTTTAC
>CALVIP010000006.1 GCA_944331715.1 uncultured Bacilli bacterium | reverse complement strand
TTTTAGAAGAGTTAGATAAAATTTCTTAAAAAAGTATGAATTTTTAAAATTGGTCCTATTTTTAGGTATCAATTTTTCATGTGTGCCGTGCATGGCATATCGCTAGGTGGTGCAAGTCCACTACACGCGTAGGTATCGACGAAGTGTTAGGGAAGCACAACGCATCAACCGTGAGGTTGGGGCTAAAGGAAGTGTGAAACAAAATCGTGGGCCAACGAACAGGAACTTAAAAGGCTATGTAGACGGATAAGGTTGCATGACAAACTGAAGTCCAAAAGATACCCGTAACTCTGCATAAGTAATTTAAGTGGCTAAACGAGGAAAGTGATATGTCTTACCACGGGAGGTCTTGCAAACAGTTAAGGAGGACCCTATAAAGAAAACTGGTCGAAAAAGGTTTATTGCAAGAAGTCAGCCGAGGTCATAGTACTAATATAAATATTAGGAAGGACTGAATAATTTGTAGTTCTAACTACTAATACTGGAATAGGTTAAATCAGAATAAATAAGTAGGGAAAATTGACGTATTCAAATAATAATCCTATAAAAGATGATAACCTAAGTACGATAATAGAAAGGAAGAACAGATATGGAACTTTTAGAGAAAATACTTTCAAGAGATAACTTAAATAAGGCTTATAAGCAAGTCTATAGAAATAAGGGAGCCAGTGGTGTTGATGGTGTTACTGTTGAAGAATTATCTCCTTATATAAAAGAACATAAAGAAGAAATACTATGGCAGATAAGAAATAGGAAATATAAGCCACAACCTGTGAGGAGGGTAGAAATACCAAAGGAAAATGGAAAAATGAGGAAGCTAGGAATACCTAGTGTAATAGATAGAGTATTACAACAAGCGATAGTACAAGTCCTAACTCCTATCTATGAAGAACAGTTTTCTAATAGTTCATATGGTTTTAGACCAAAAAGGAGTTGTGAAATGGCAGTAATAAAGGCACTAGAGTGTTTCAATGACGGCTATGACTATATAGTAGATATAGACTTGGAATCATTCTTTGACGAAGTTAATCAAGACAAATTAATGGCAATAGTTCACAGAACTATAAAAGATAATGATGTTATTTCACTAATTAGAAAATTTCTACAAAGTGGAGTAATGGAAAAAGGAGTAGTTGTAGAAACTAACAAGGGCACTCCGCAAGGAGGAAACTTAAGTCCACTATTATCAAATATAATGCTAAATGAACTTGATAAAGAACTAGAGAAAAGAGGCTTAAACTTTGTTAGATATGCCGATGACTGTCTTATAATGGTAAAGAGTGAAAAAGCTGCTAATAGAGTTATGGAAAGTATAACTACATTTATTACTAAGAAATTAGGATTAAAAGTAAATGTAGAGAAAAGTAAAGTAGCAAGACCTAGACAAATAAAATACTTAGGTTTTGGATTTTACAAGAATAATAAGGGAATATGGAGACCTAAGCCACATATTAAATCAGTTAAAAAGTTTGTAAACAAACTAAAAGAAATAACTGATAGAAGTGATGGCAAGTCAATAGACTACAAAATAGAAAGACTTAACCAAGTAACTCGAGGATGGATTAACTATTTTAAGATAGCAGATATGAAAAACACTATGAAAGAAGTTGGTGAACATCTAAGACATAGGTTAAGGATGTGTATTTGGAAATACTGGAAAATACCTAGGGCTAAATATAAGGCACTCAGGAAATTGGGTATTAAAGAAGAAACCGCATATATGGTAGCGAATACTAGAAGAGGTTACTACTTTGTGGCATCGACTGTAGTCTTACACATGGCTATATCAAACAATAGGTTAAAACAAAAAGGTCTAGTGTTTCCACTAGAATATTATTCAAAAGTACATATTTAATACAAATTAAACCGCCGTATACGAGAACCGTACGTACGGTGGTGTGAGAGGGGCAAATTAAATAACTATTATTATTTAATTTCCTCTACTCGATTTTCTCTAGACGAATTTAATAAATTCAGTCCTGTTTTTAACTGAATTTACAAAATTCTCTTTTTGCATTAATTTTCCTTCCATGATAGAGTTAAATCACTTTCTAGAAAGAAATTAAATTATTGGAGGTAAAATTTTATGCAAAAAGAAGAAACTAAAAAAGAATTCTTTACACTTTTATCTGACACAACATTTAAAAGGATGTTTAAAGATGAAGATAGTAGATTCTTTTTTGAAAAAGTAATTAAATATTATTCTAAATTGGATTTAGAGGGGTATCAATTATATGATAATGAAATAAATAGTGGAAATGTTGCAAGAGATTATAGACTTGATGTTTTATTAAAGAAAGATAGAGCTTTCATTATAGTAGAAATGAATAAAGATGTATCAGAAAGAGTCTTAATCAAAAATAGGATGTATCTTTTCCTTATTGCCGGCGGTGGCTTAGAAAAAGGAGAAGATTTTGTTAAGATGAAAACTGCATTAATTAACTTTAATAATAGTCTTTATAAGATAAAACCTGATGCAATTAATGTTGATTATACTTTAAGAAATGAAAAATATAATGATGTAATAGATGATATTAAAATACACAATATTTATCTTGAAAGTCTAAAAAATGTAAGATATAATGGAAGTAACGAAGAAGAAACATTTGCAGCGATGATGATAGCAAGTTCATATGAAGAGATGAGAGAGATTGCAAATGGTAATGAGGAGGCGTTATATATCGTGGATAAGTTAGAAAGACTAAATGAAGATGATAAGTTTAGAACAGATTATAATGTAGAGTTAGTTAGAAGAAAAGAGATAAATTCAGCAAGACTTGATGGCTATGATGATGGTTATGAGAATGGAATTATTAAAGGAAAAGAAGAAGAGAAAATTGCTATTGCAAAAAACTTTCTTAAAGATGGTATACCTATAGAGGTAGTATCTAGAAATACTGGTTTAAGTAAAGAAGAGTTAGAGAACTTAACTGACTAAATATTACAAAACTGATAGATACATTTTATCAGTTTTTTGATGTTTTTCCTCAAGTTTTAATGTATAATAAATGTAGTTGTAGAGGTGAGTTATGAGTATATATGATTTAACTATAGATGAATTAACAGAATATTTTCTAAAAATAGATGAAAAAAAATATTATGCAACAGAACTTTTCTCTTGGCTTTATAATAAGAGAATCACTTCTTTTGATGAAGCGACTAATATAAAGAAAGAGGTAAGAGAGAAATTAAGTAAAGACTTTACTATTTCTAATATAGAGATCGTTACAGTAGAAAAAGCTAAAGATGTTAGAAAGTATTTATTTAAACTAAATGATAAAGAGCATGTTGAAGCGGTACTTATGAATCATGATTATGGTAATAGTCTTTGTATTTCTAGCCAAGTAGGATGTAATATGGGGTGTAAGTTTTGTGAATCAGGTAGACGTAAGAAAGTACGTAATTTAACTACAGGAGAAATGGTAGAGCAGATACTTAAAGTAGAAGATGAATCTAACCTTAGAATTAGTCATGTAGTTATTATGGGAATAGGAGAACCTTTTGATAATTATGATAATATCTGTAACTTTATTAGAATAACAAATCATCCTAAAGGACTTAATATAGGAGCAAGACATATAACAGTATCAACTTGTGGTCTTGTTCCTAAAATATTAGAATTTGCTAATTTCCCATATCAGGTAAATCTTGCTATTAGCTTGCATGCTCCAAATGATAAATTAAGAAAAGAGATAATGCCTATCGCTAAAGTATATCCTCTAAAAGATTTAATAAATGCCATTAAAGTATACTTAGAAAAAACAAATAGAAGAGTAACCTTTGAATATATTATGTTAGATGGTGTTAATGATAAAGAAGAACATGCTTTAGAATTAGTAAATTTATTAAAAGGAATAAACTCATATGTTAATTTAATACCATATAATGAAACAGATGCTTTACAGTATAAACGAAGTAAACCTTTAACAATTGCTAAGTTTTATGATATACTAAAGAAAAACAATATTACAGTTACAATTAGGCGAGAGTTTGGTGGTACTATTAGTGCTGCTTGTGGACAGCTTAGAAGTAAGAAGGAGGATATATGAAATCGTTTTATTTAACTGATGCAGGAAAGGTTAGAGACCATAATGAAGATAGTGTCTTAATAGTACATAATAGTGATAACGATACACTTATGGCTATCGCTGATGGTATGGGGGGACATTCTGCTGGAGAAGTAGCATCATCTATCGCTATAACCCATCTTGCAAAAGACTTTAATGAAAACTTCCATAATATGAGTAAGATGGATGCTGTTAATTTTTTAAGAGATAGTGTTAATGAAATAAATGATAGTATCTTTAGACATGAAAAGACTCATCCTGAAAGTAAAGGAATGGGAACAACCCTTGTCACTGCTATCATTACAAAAGATTATATATTATTTGGAAATATTGGAGACTCATCAGGTTTTGTTATGAAAGATGAGAAACTACATAAAGTAACATATGACCATACACTAGTTAACTTACTTGTGTCAGCTGGTGAATTAACAGAAGAAGAAGCGAAGGATCATCCTAAGAAAAATGTTTTGATGAAAGCACTTGGAGCTAATGATCCTATCGATATAGATATCTTTGATTGTGATATGGAAATAGATGCAATTCTTTTATCTAGTGATGGACTTACTAATATGTTAGATGAAGAAGCAATAGAAAGAGTCTTAATTGGAGAAGGAGATATAGAAGATAAAGTTATTAAACTAATTAGGAAAGCTAACAATAGAGGGGGAACTGATAATATATCAGTAGCATACTTAATTTTAGGAGAAGGTGAAGAATAATGGTTACAAAGGGGCAAAAAATTAATGATCGTTATGAGATAATTAAATCAATAGGCGAAGGTGGTATGGCTAATGTCTATCTTGCATATGATACTATACTTGATAGAAATGTAGCGATAAAAGTATTAAGGGGAGACCTTGCAAATGATGAAAAATTTGTAAGACGTTTTCAACGTGAAGCTTTATCAGCTTCTAGTCTTTCTCATCCTAATATCGTTGCCATGTATGATGTAGGAGAAGATGATGGACTATACTATATTGTCATGGAATATGTTGAAGGAAAGACTCTAAAACAATTACTAAAAAAACGTGGTAGTCTAACTTTATCAGAAGCGATTGATATTATGTTACAACTAACAGATGGTATGGCTCATGCACATGACTCTTATATCGTTCATAGAGATTTAAAACCACAAAATATTATGATCCAAGATGATGGACAGATAAAAATAACAGACTTTGGTATTGCTATGGCTCTTAATTCAACTCAGTTAACACAAACTAATTCTGTTATGGGTTCAGTTCACTATTTACCACCAGAACAAGCAGCTGGTAAAGGGACAACTATAAAAAGTGATATCTATTCAATGGGAATTATCTTCTATGAACTATTAACAGGAGAACTTCCATTTAAAGGTGATAGTGCTGTTGAAATAGCTTTAAAACAAATGAAAGAACCATTACCTGATGTTCATAAACTAAATAATGATATACCTCAAAGTATAGAAAATATCATCTTAAAATCAACTGCTAAAAATCCTAAAAATAGATATGATGATGCTAAGAGTATGCATAATGACTTATTAACAGCATTAAACGATGATAGAATAAATGAAGAACCATATGTTTATCCATATCCTGAAAATGAAGTAGATGAGACTACTAAAATAATGGAACCAATAAGTGATAGTAATGAAGGTATTGCTACTCCTATTACTGATGAAAAGACAAAAAAATCTAATAAATTAATAATCGCTTTATCAATTATTGCAGGAGTAATTGTAATAGCATTACTAGCAGTATTCTTTATTATTCCTGCTGTTACAGCAGAAAAAGATGTTAAAGTTCCAGATGTTAGTGGTATGACTGTAAGTAAAGCAGAGTCTACTCTAGAAGATGCAGGACTTACTGTTAATAGTAAAATAGAAGAAGTAAGTAGTGAAGATGTTAAGAAAAATAGAATTATTAGAACAGATCCAAGAAGTGGTAGTACAGTAAAAGAAGGAACTCGTGTAACCTTATATAAATCAACAGGTGTAAAGACATATACTCTTGAAAATTATGTTAATATGGATGTTAATGAAGCAAGAGAATTACTTGAAGATATGGGCTTAGAAGTTAAAACAAATGAGATAGAGCCAGATGCTACAACTTGTAGTGTTATTGGACAAAATCTTGTTATTTCACAATCACTTGATGAAGGAAGTGAAGTTACAAGTGGTGATGAGATAACTTTAACAATATTAAAAGCTATTACTTTCCCAGACTGGTATTTACAAACACCAGATGCTGTAACTAGTTGGGCTAATAATGCTTGTGTAACTGTAACAACAGAATATCAAGATGTAACAGATGAAAGTATGAATGGTAAAATTATTACTCAATCTCGTCCAAATGGTTCTACTGTTAGAAATAATGATAGTGTAACTATTACTATAGGTAGATTAGTAGAAACTGAAAATGAACCTACAACAGATGATGATGAAAAAAATAATAATAATAACGATAATGAAAACAATCCAAACAATAATAATCAAGATATTCAAGGTGAATAAATATGCAAGGACAAATTATTAAAATAAGCAGTAATAGACATATAGTTAAATGTAATAATAAAACTTATAATACTATTCCAAGAGGAAAATTTAGAAAAGAAAAAATAATACCTAAAGTCGGAGATTATGTTAGATTTAATGATAAAACTTTAGTAATAGAAGAAATATTACCTAGGAAAAATACTTTTAATAGACCTATGGTAAGTAACATAGATAGAGCCTTTATCATTACAAGTCTTGTTAATCCTGACTTTTCTTTAGGTTTATTAGATAAATTTATTACTCATATGGAACTTAATAATGTGGATGTTGTTATTTGTCTAACTAAAATAGATTTAGTTGATAAAGAAACTTATGAAAAAATAAAAGAGATAATGGTATATTATACTAATATAGGATATAGAGTTCTTACTAACAATGATATAGATAAAATAAAAGAACTTATTAAAGACAACACTGTTGTTTTTATAGGACAAACAGGTGCTGGTAAGAGTACTCTTTTAAATAGATTAAATCCTAATTGGAATTTAAAGACAGGAGAAGTATCTCTTGCCCTAGGAAGAGGTAGACATACTACTAGAAATGTAGAACTATATGACTTTTTAGATGGTAAAGTCTTAGATACCCCAGGTTTTTCTGCCTTAGACTTATCTATTTATAAAAAAGAAGATATAAAATATGCTTTTAGAGAATTTTCTAATTACACTTGTCCTTTTAGAGATTGTTCTCATACAAAAGAGGCTGAATGTAGTATTAAGAAAGCAGTAGATGATGGTAAAATCCTTAAGAGTAGATATGATAGTTATTTAAAATTTTACGAGGAGGCGATTAAATGATAAGTGCATCTTTTTTAACTAGTAAAGATATCCCAAAAACTTTAACAGAATTAAATGACACAGATGTTGATTTTATCCATGTAGATGTTATGGATGGTAAATATGTAGAAAATAAATCATTACCATTTAAAGAGATGAGACATATCTATAAGTTTACAGATAAAAGATTAGATGTTCATTTAATGGTAGAGTCTCCAAGTAAATACATTGGTGATTATGCTAGTCTAAATACAGAGTATATTACAATACATTCAGATACTCTAGAAGATACTCTAAGTAATTTAAAATTAATAAAAAGTTATGGAATAAAAACAGGTATTGCCCTTAATCCAACTGATAAAGTAGAATCTTTAATACCATACTTACCATATATAGATTTAATATTAGTAATGGGAGTAATACCAGGTAAAGGGGGACAAAAGTTTATCGATAAGACTATAGATAAATTAAAAGAATTAAAAGTCCTAAAGAAAGAGTATAAAGATTTTAAATTTAAAATAAGTGTTGATGGTGGGATTAATAATATAGTTGCAAAGAAAATATATAATTTAACAGATATAATAGTAAGTGGCAATTATATAACTAGTAGTACAGACTTTCAAAAACAAATAAATAGTTTACGTTTTAATAGTTAAATGTTATAATTTATTTAGAATAAAGAGGAGGAAGACTCTATGAATGACAAAAATAATAATGAAAATATTAACGAAGAAACTCCTAAAGTAATAACACCAGGAACAGATAATGTTGAAAATAATAAACCTCAAATTGTAGAAGTTACTAATACTAATGAAGTAAATCAAAAGACAGTAGAGACTAATACTAGTCAAAATAATACTGATAATAAAGTTCCAACTTCTGTACAAATAGAAGAAAATACTACTGGTAAAAAGAAAAAAGGGCATCCTGTATTTCTAGTATTATTAATGTTATTTCTCTTTGGTTTTGTTTTCTTTTTACCAGATATTACAAATTTTATAACAGACTATATGAATAATAAAACTGGAGCGAATGAGTTAAAGAGTGGTACTATGTCTTGTACTTTTAGAAATTCTACTGATAATTTAGATTATACCTATGATTTAAGTTTTAAATATGAGAAAAACAGATTAAAGAGTAGTAGAATGACTACGACTAATAGGCTTTCAGATACAGCGACTGATGATAGTGTATTAACAGAAAGGGAAAATTCTTGTGAGTTTCTTCAAACCGTGCTAGAGGAAAATAATATAGGTATGACTGCTGATTGTAGTGTAAGTGCTGCAGTACAAGTTACTACTCAAAATATAGATTATGAAAAGCTTGATATGGACTTTATTACTGATAACATTACAGAGTTTGAAGGTTTTTATCCAGAATATGAATTGGATGAGAGTGTTACTACTATTGAACAAGAATTAGAGAATAGTGGTTATACATGTGAGAGAAATGAAAGATAGTAATAAAATAAATTTGACATAAAGAATGTAAATTTCTTGAATTTACTTCTTTTTTTTGATAAAATAAACGTTGAAAAGAATAGATAAGGGCAAAAGATAAAGCTTTTGTATCTTTTTTTTGAAATCTTGAAGGATGTGAAATAATGGCAGTAAAATATGATGATAGTTCAATAAAAATATTAGAAGGATTAGAAGCAGTTAGAAAGAGACCTGGTATGTATATTGGTTCTACTGATAAAAGAGGTCTTCACCATTTAGTATGGGAAATTGTAGATAATGCCATAGATGAAGCGATAAATGGTTATGGAAAACATATCGTTATAACAATACATTCTGATAAAAGTGTCAGTGTAAGTGATGAAGGACGTGGTGTTCCTGTTGGAATGCATGCATCAGGTAAACCAACTCCTGAAGTTATCTATACTGTACTTCATGCTGGTGGTAAATTTGAAGAGTCTGGTTATAAAGTATCTGGAGGACTTCATGGTGTTGGTGGTAGTGTTGTTAATGCTTTGTCTAAATGGATGGAAGTAACTATAAAAAGAGATAAAGGAGAGTACTTTATTCGCTTTAAAGATGGGGGAAAAGTAGATAAACCATTAAAGAAAATAGGTACTACTAATAAAACAGGGACAACTGTTAGATTCCTACCAGATCCAGAAATATTTTCAACAACAAACTTTTCATATACAACTATCTGTGAAAGAATGCAAGAGTCTGCTTTTCTTTTAAAAGGATTAACAATAGAAGTACATGATGAAGAAGATGATAGACATGCTAAGTTTTGTTATGAAACCGGTTTAGTCGCTTTTGTAGAGTACCTTAATGAAGATAAAACTACTTTACATAATGTTTTAGACTTTGAAGGAGTTAAAAATAAAATAGATGTAGAAATCGCTATGCAATATACTGATACATATCAGGAAAATATTGTATCATTCGTTAATAATGTTAAGACTAGTGATGGTGGTACCCATGAAGTAGGATTTAAAACGGCTTTAACTCGTGTTTTTAATGATTATGCCAAAAATAATGGCTTTATTAAAGGTAAAGAGAAAGCACTTGAAGGTAGTGACGTTAGAGAAGGTCTAACTGCTGTTATCTCTTTAAAAATACCAGAAGATATGTTACAGTTTGAAGGCCAAACTAAAGGAAAACTCGGAACACCTCAAGCTAGAACAATAGTAGATTCTATTGTTACTGAGAAATTACAGTTTTATTTAGAAGAAAATAAAGCGATTGCAACAGAGATAATTACTAAATCATTAAAAAGTAAAGTTGCAAGAGAAGCAGCAAGGAAGGCAAGAGAAGAAGCAAGAAAAGGTAAGAGTAAAAATCCAAAAGAAAGAGCCTTATCTGGTAAACTAACACCTGCACAGTCTAAAGATAAATCCAAAAAAGAACTATTCTTAGTAGAGGGTGATTCTGCAGGTGGTTCTGCAAAGCAGGGAAGAGATAGAAAATATCAAGCGATACTTCCTTTACGTGGTAAAGTTTTAAATACAGAGAAAGCTAAAGTAGAAGATATCTTAAAAAATGAAGAGATTAATACCATGATTTATACCATAGGAGCAGGATATGGGGCTAACTTTGATATAAATGATTGTGAGTATAACAAAGTAATCATCATGAGCGATGCTGATGAAGATGGAGGACATATACAGTGTTTATTATTAACATTCTTCTATCGTTATATGAAACCATTAATAGAAGATGGAAGACTTTATGTAGCATTACCACCACTTTTCAAAATTCAATCTGGTAAAAATATAGATTATGCTTATACCGTAGAAGAAATGAAAGAAAAATCTAAAGGTAAGAAGTGTGAAATTCAAAGATATAAAGGTCTTGGTGAAATGAATGCCGATCAGTTATGTGAAACTACTATGAAGCCTGGTTCAAGAACTTTAATTAGAGTTAAAATAGAAGATGCTCAACTAGCAGAAAAACGTGTCTCTGTTCTTATGGGAGATGAAGTTGCACCTCGTAAAGAGTGGATAGATGAAAATGTTGAGTTTACTCTAGAAGATGATTATAAGATTTAGGAGAAATTGCTTATGAAATATAAAAATGGAGAAGAGTTTTTGAATAGTTTATATAATAATATGCATATGGAAGAAGCTATCATGCATACGGCAGAGAAAAGTGATAGTCCTACTGAAAAGATAGGAAAATACTTAGAAAGACTAGAAAGAACTCATGATATAGCAAAAGATAATCCTCATAAAATGGAAGTATTAAAGAAGTTTTATTATGATAAATATGTAATAAAAGAATTACCAGAAAGTTATATTAATTTACAGAAAAAAATTGCAAGAGAAAGAGGTTATGGGGATGTTACTGTAACAGACGAAATGAAAGAAGAAATGCTTTCAAATGTACAGAAAGAACAAGAAAAGTCTCTTGATATGTGGATAGACTATTTAACAAGTGATGATGCAATGTATCCAATGTGGTTTAAACATTATGCTTTTAGAGGAATGCTAAAACTAAATAAGATTGATAAAGAAAAAGGAGAGTTTGGAAGAAGAAGTAAAACAACAACAGAACCTTATGTAGAATTAAATAGAGAAGTACTAGCAAGAGTATATGATACTTTGGTTAAAGGAATAGGAACTAATGAAGAGATAAGTGAAGAAGCAAGTAAAGCTTTAGAAAATGGGGAAAGTTTTAAGAAATTATATGAATATTATTTAACTGATACAGGCTATGTAAATAGAGGCAATGATACAGATGGTCTATGGGTAAAATATGACCAAGGAAGTGATTATAAGCCATTATGGGAGTCACTTCAAGGAAAGAATACAGGATGGTGTACTGCTGGAGAAGAGACAGCTAAAACACAACTTTCTAATGGAGATTTTTATGTATATTATACAAAAGATAATGAGGGAGAATATAAGGAACCTAGAATTGCCATTAGAATGGATGGTAAAAGTAATATAGGAGAAGTAAGAGGCGTTGGTGAACGACAGAATTTAGAAGGATGTATGACTACTATTGCCGAAGAAAAACTAAATGAATTTCCAGATAAAGATAAGTACTTAAAGAAAGTTAATGATATGAAACTATTAACAGAAATAGATAATAAAGTTAATAAAAATATAGAATTAAATAAAGAAGACTTAAGATTTTTGTATGAGATAGATTCAAAAATAGAAGGATTTGGTTACTGGAAAGACCCTAGAATTAAAGAAATAAGAGATAAAAGAAATAATAAGAAAGATTTGGCCTTTGTGTTTGGCTGTAAAGAAGAAAATATTGGAACAAAACTTTCTGATTTTGAAAGTAATGATATTATACATTTTTATGGCGATTTAAAATTTACTGGTGCAAATTTAACAGATAATTTTAGAAATTTACAATATATAATAGGAGATGCTTATTTTAATAACTTAATCAGTGCTAGAGGTTTGGAAAAATTACAAAATATAGGTGGAGATGCTCGTTTTGATAATTTAACTAATGCAGAGGGCTTAGAAAATTTGCAAACTATAGGTAGATATGCTCATTTTAATAGATTAAGCAATGCCGGAGGTTTAGAAAATTTACAAAGTATAGGTAGAGATGCTTATTTTAATAGATTAAGCAATGCCAGAGGTTTAGAAAATTTACAAAGTATAGGTGGAGATGTTTTTTTTGATAAGTTGACTAATGCAGAGGGCTTAAAGAAATTACAAAGTATAGGTGGTTATGCTAGTTTTATTAACTTAAGCAGTGCAGAGGGCTTAGAAAATTTACAAAGTATAGGTAGAGATGCTTGGTTTTATGAATTAACTAGTGCCGAAGGCTTTGATAGTTTAGAAACAGTAAATGGTGAGGATGCAACAAAGTTTAAAGAAGAAATTAATAGTAGAGGAAGTAAAACAATATAAGGAAGTGATAAAATGGCTAAAAAATCTGAAACTAAAGAAGTATTAGAACGTATTTGGGATTATACTCTAGAAGATATAATGGGTGAGCGTTTTGGAAGTTATTCTAAATATATTATTCAAGAACGTGCTATCCCTGATGCAAGAGATGGATTAAAACCAGTACAAAGAAGAATACTTTATTCTATGTATAAAGAGAAAAATACTTATGATAAAGGATATCGTAAAAGTGCAAAGACTGTTGGAGACGTTATAGGTAATTACCATCCTCATGGTGATACATCTATTTATGATGCCATGGTTCGTATGAGTCAATCTTGGAAAACTAGACTTCCTTATATTGATATGCATGGTAATAATGGGTCTATCGATGGTGATTCTCCTGCCGCTTACCGTTATACAGAAGCAAGACTTTCTAAGATTAGTAATGAAATGTTACGTGATATTAATAAAGATACTGTAGAAATGGCTCCTAACTTTGACGATACAACACTTGAACCTACTGTACTACCTGCAAGATTTCCTGCTTTACTAGTATACGGTGCCATGGGTATCTCTGCAGGATATGCTACTAATATTCCTCCTCATAACTTAGGAGAAGTAATAGATGCTACCATTCATAGAATTGATAATCCTAATTGTGGTTTAGATACTTTAATGAAATATGTTAAAGGACCAGACTTTCCAACTGGTGGTATTGTTGAAGGTATTAAAGGAATAAGAGATGCCTATGAAACAGGTAAGGGTAGAGTTATTATTAGGAGTAAATATAGTTTTGAAGGAAACTCTTTAGTTATAACAGAGATACCTTTTGAAGTTAATAAATCCCTACTTGTTAAGAAAATAGATGATATTCGTCTTGATAAAAAAATAGATGGTATTGTTGAAGTTAGAGATGAGTCAGCTGAAGATGTTAGAATTGTTGTTGATTTAAAGAAAACAGCTAATAAAGAATTAATTGTAAATTACTTATTAAAAAATACTGATTTACAAATTAGTTATAACTTTAATATGATTGCCATTGTTAAGAAAAGACCACGTCTTTTAGGACTAAAACAGGCCCTTGATGCTTTTATCGACCATCAAAAAGAAGTGATTACTCGTCGTAGTCAGTTCGATTTAGATCATGCTAGAAGCGAATTACATATCGTTGAAGGACTTATTAAATGTTTATCAATACTAGATGAAGTTATTCGTGTTATTAGAGCATCTAAAAATAAAGCTAATGCTAAAGAGAACTTAGTTAAAGAGTTTGACTTTAGTATGGCTCAAGCAGAAGCAATCGTAACATTACAACTATATCGCCTAACTAATACTGATGTTGTAGAACTTGAAGAGAGAAGCACTACCTTAAAGAAAATAATAGAAGGTTTGACAGCAATCCTTGGTAATGAAGAAGTGTTAAAGAAAGTTATGAAAGATGAACTACGTAAAGTAAGAAATGAATATGCCCTACCTAGACTTACAGAAATAAAAGATGAGATAACAGAAATAAAAATAGATACAACTGTAATGATACCTAAAGAAGATGTTATTGTTACATTAAGTAAAGATGGTTATATTAAAAGAACTAGTCTAAAGAGTTATAGTGCAAGTAAAGATGAAGAAACTACTTTAAAAGAAAATGATTACTTAATAGGACTATATGAAGCTTCTACTTTAGATACACTACTAGTCTTCACTAATCAAGGTAACTTCTTATCTATACCAGTTCATACTATCTATGATTTAAAATGGAAAGAACTTGGTAAACATGTCAGTAATTTAGTACCTTTAGGAGAAGGAGAAGAAGTAGTATCTAGTTTACTTGTTAAAGACTTTAAGAAAGATGTTAATGTAATTGTATCTACAGCAAATGGTATGATTAAAAGAACAAGTCTATCTGACTTTAAGATAACTAGAACCTCTAAACCTAGTAGTTGTATTAAACTAAAAGATGACGATACTGTTGTTGATGTAATGCTAGATACTAATCCTGATATCTTTATCGCAACATCTTTAGGTTATGGACTTTGGTTTTCTAAAGATGAAGTACCTATTGTTGGTATAAAAGCTAGTGGAGTTAAAGCGATTAACTTAAAAGATGATACTATTGTTAGTACTATAAACTTTAATGAAGAAGTTAGTGATTATCTTGCAATACTTACTGATAAAGGTACAGGTAAAAGAGTTAAGTTAAAAGATTTTGAAAAGAGTAGTAGAGCAAGAAGGGGATTAATGACTATAAGAGATGTTAAAACTAATCCATACCACGTTATTAAAGCATTAATACCTACTAATAAAGACCATATAGGTATTAAAAATGGTGAAATTACCTTAATTAAACCAACAGAACTACCTATTACTGATAGATATTCTACAGGTAGTACCATTAATAAAAAAGGACTAACTAATGCTTTCCTTTATAAAACATTAGAAACTATTAAAGAAGATACTACTCCTAAGAAAGACCAAGTATCTCTTGAAGATATAGATAAAAGATTAATGACTATAGATGACTTTTTGAAATAAGTCGTCTTTTTTCTTTTTTTCTACATATTATTTAATAGGTGATGTTTATGTCTAAAGAAAGTTTTAAAGAGTTTATTAAAAAAAGACCAGAGCTTGCCCAGGCTGTCTTTAATAATAAGACCACTTTTCAAAAATTATATGAAGCCTATGATATGTATGGAGAAGATAGTAGTGTCTTTGATGAAGTTTTAACACAAAAAAATGAGGTAAAAGAAACAGCTTCTTCCTCATTTAAAGAGATAACTAATTTATTTAGAAATATTGACTTAGATACTGTTCAAAGAAGTGTAAATGGATTACAGAAAGCAGTTAGTCTTATTAGTGAAATAGTCCCTAAAAATAACGATGAATATATACCTGATTATGAAGAGCGACCTATTAATAAATATTATGAGGACTAATGCAAGTAGAAACAAGATTAAAGATTAAAAGTGATCCTAATCTATATAGATATTTAAGAGAAAATTCATATTGGTATAAATATCTTAATAGAAGTCCAATATTCCTAAGAAGACTAGAAGAAGAAATGAAAGAAAAATATCGCTTAAGACCAAGCGATAAAATAGAAAATATTTCTAATAGTTTAAATTTAATAAAATCTTTTCTAGAAGTCATGAGATAGTTTTAACTATTTCTTTTTAATTGCTCTTTTTTTCATTAATACTTTTCTTTACATAAGATAGAGCTTTAGTACATTCTCTTGTATCTATAGTTTTTTCATTTTCTTGATAATAACTTAATACTTTATCTTTTTCAAAATCTTTCAATAGCACAAGAAGACTATCTAAATATATTTTGCCTATTTTTAAATACTCTATATCTTCTTCTGTTAAATCTTTATCTTTGTAACTTAACATAGACATAGCTTCAAAAGCAAATTGAATAGAAAAATTTTCTTCTCTAATATCAGTATGACAATTCATTATACGTCTTTCATAACCATTAAATCTTTGCGATAAAATAACAGCACTATTTTTAACTAAATTGTTTTTTAAAATTTCATGATAAATATCTTTATATAAGAATAAATATATACTAGTTATCTCGTCTATTAAATCTTGTTCTATTTCTGTAGATTCATTTAATAAAGCTAGAAATATTTCTACATGGTCAAGTATTAACATTTTATTAGCTTTACTACCTATATTATAAATTCTATTATAAAAATTAAAATTTAAGTAATCTCTTAATCCACCATTTCTAGTTTTATAATTATTAAAAAAGGCTTTTCCATCATCAGTCGCTCTATCAAGAAGTAAGATAGATAATCTATTAACTGTCAAATCAAAGTCAACACCATTTATTATCTTTGCATCAAGAGTAGTTTTTCCTTCACTATATAATGTCCAAATTCTCCTAAGAAATCTAAAAGCTAAATCTGGACTAATACTTTTTAATTTCTCTTCTATAATACTATCAATCATCTCTAAAATATCTTCATCTATTTTATTATTAAAAAAAGCTTCTTCATATTTATAATTGAATGTCAATAAGTCATTTAATAAATTAAGTTCATCTTTAGTAAAACCTCTAGTATATGAACTTTTATTTATCAATATGTTATGATTATTTTTATCTCCTAAACCATTCATACATAATTCCCCCAAGTACTTTTATTATATATTTTATTGTAGCAAATGCCAAGTAAAATGTGATATATTAATAAGGAAAAGAGGGAAGAAGATGAATTATAATATTATTTATCAAGAACTACTTTCTGATATAAAGAACTCTAAGTTAAGTTTTAATATAAAAGAATCTTTAAATGATATACATAATGATAAAGAATTGATTAAGTTAATTAATAAATATAAAGAAACAAGGGATGAAACTATAAAAAAAGAAATCTATAATAATGAGAAATTTATGAGATATAAAAGATTAGAGAATGAGACTAATCTCTTAATAATGAAATTAAATAAGATATTTAAAGAAAGTAGTGATATATATGAGAATAATTAGTGGTAAGTATAAAGGTAGAGTTTTAAAAGGGTATACTTTAAAAGGAACAAGACCTACTATGGATAGAGTTAAAGAATCTTTATTTGCAACTATTAATGAAAAACTTGATAATAGTGTTTGTCTAGACCTTTTCGCAGGAAGTGGTAATCTTGGAATAGAAGCTTTAAGTATGGGGTCCCGTGAAGTAATCTTTGTAGATAAAGAATATATGGCTTGTAAAACTATTAAAAGTAATTTAAATATGCTAGATTCTAATATTAATGCAACAGTACTAAATATGGACTATTTAAAAGCATTAGATAAACTTTATCCTAAAAAGTTTGATATTATTTTCTTAGATCCTCCATATAAGACTGATTATTTAAGTAAATCTTTAAAGAAAATAAGTGAGTTAAATCTATTAAAGGGAATAGTAGTCTTAGAAAGTGATGATTTAGATAAGTTAGACTTTAGTGATTATTATGAAGAAGTTAAGACTAAAAAATATGGAGATAAATATATTAGAATACTAAAAAAGAAAGACTAAGAATCTTTTTTTATTTTGAAATAAAATGTTGTGCCTTTATTTTTCTTAGAAGTAACCCCATACTCATAATTATGTAATAAAAGAATATTTTTAACAATAGATAGACCTAAACCAGTACCATAAACATATCTTTTATGATTTTTCTTACTACGATAATATCTATCAAAGATATGGTCTAGCTCTTTCTTATCAATACCTTTACCACTATCTATTACCATAATAGTATAGTCTTTATCATCTTCAACTACTTTAATAATAACTTTCTTATCTTCACCAGTATAGTTTAAAGCATTATTAAGTAGATTATATATTACTTGTTCTATCTTCTTTTTATCTGCATCTATCACTAATTCTTTTATGTTATTATGAATAAACTCTATACTAAACCCATCTTTAATAACATAAATATTATGCTGTTTTACAATTTTTTCTATTAGTTTAATTAAATCAAAACTACTAATATCAAGTTTATCTAAATCGTTCTCTACTTTAGTTAAAGCAAGTATATCATTAACTAAAGTATTAAGACGATTAACTTCTTCAATAATAGTATTTAAATTATTTTTACACTTTTCTTTATCATTAATATTAATATCTAAAATTAACTCAGCATAAGCTTTAATCATTGTAAGAGGTGTCTTTAAATCATGAGAGACATTAGCCATTAAATCTTTTTGTAATTCTTCAGTCTTAGAAAGTTCATCTTTCATATCATTTAAAGCATTAGTTAAATCTACAAGTTCTTTAATATCACTTGTTGTTTCAAATTTCGTTTTAAGTTTACCTTTAGAGATTAATTTAGCAGCTTTAGATATTTTTGTTATTGGAAGAGATAATCTTTTAGAGATGAAATAAGCAACTACTATACTAAGAAGTAAGACAACAATACTAACAACAATTAGCTGTTGTTCAATAATATTTATAGTGGAATCTAGTGGTATAAGAGAAGTAGATATAAATATATAGAGATTATTACTTAATTTAGTAGCACTCATTATACTTTTTTCTTTAGTAAAATTATTAACTAAATTATATGTTTTAGATTCTTTATTACTATTGATAAAGTTTCTTTTAATAGTTCTACTTCTAAGTCTACAATTATTCCCATAACTAGAATATAGATTATCTCCATTACTATTAGTTAGTTCAATACAAACATTCTCTTTATAAGATACTTTATCAAGTTTATCATATAAAGAAGTATCGTTTTCAGTAACTAAAATATCTTTAGATAGATTTTTAATAGTTCTAGTCTTAGTCCATTCATAGAAAGTATCTATAAATATAACTTGGAAAAAGAAAAGAAATATTAAAATAAATAGAGAAAATATAGCCAAGTACATAAATATTTTAGTAGCAAGTTTATTTTTCATCATCAAATTTATATCCTATACCTCTAACTGTAACAATTAAATCTCTATATCTACCTAAATTATTTCTAAGCATCTTTATATGAGTATCAACAGTTCTATCATCTCCATAAAAGTCATAACCCCATATTTTATTTAAAAGCTGTTCTCTTGAAATAGCTATTCTTTTATTATGAATAAAGTACTTTAATATAAGAAACTCTTTAGGAGTAACATTAATCTCTTTATCATCTATTTTTAAAGTATGCTCTAAGAAATTAACAACTAAATTATCATAAGAATAACTATCAACATCTCCTTTAGTCCTCTTTAATATAGCTTTTACTCTAGCCATTAATTCACGAGGAGAGAAAGGTTTACATAAATAATCATCAATACCTCTATCAAAGCCTTCTAATTTATCGATTTCATCATCTCTTGCCGATAATATTATAGTAGGTATTCTTTTTTCTTTAGGAATACTATTAAGAAGAGTAAATCCATCCATAATAGGCATCATAATATCTAAAATCATTAAATCAAACTTTTCACTATTTAATAGTTCTAAAGCTTTAACACCAGAATCTGCTTCCATAATTTCATAACCTTCTAAAATAGAGTATTCTTTAATAACTTCTCTAATATTCTTCTCATCATCTACGATTAGAATCTTTACTTTTTGCAAAACTACCACCTCTTTGGCATATATTATAACATAGTAAAAGGTGAAGAAATGAAAAAAATTAAAAGCATAGTAAAGAATATAAAGTTTAATAGTACAGTTTTAGGACTAATAAGTGGAGCCTATACAGTTAATACGTTATATAATGTAAGTATAGTAGAGAATAATATTTCTCTTAATAATAAGAATGAATTTTATGCGACAAGTTTAGTTTATGGAGTCTTAATGGCAAGGTTCATTTATGCTAATTATAAAGAGGGGAAAAAGTTAGAAAAAAGAATAAAATAAAAAACTCCATTCTTCCTACATAAGCCTTTCACTTCGCAAAAAGCAAATTTTTTCGTTTTTGCGAAGTGGCTTTATTTTTTAAGACTAGTTTTAACTTGATATAAGTTATAGAAGGTTGTAAATATTACATTTAAACTTGTTGAAAAGATAAGTCCCCACATTCCAATTTTTAATAAAGAGAAAATAAGTAGGAAGATGGTTCTAATTAAAGTACCTATAATAGTTGCCTTAAGTCCTAACTTAGTTAAGCCCATAGCATCTAAACAAGCAGAGAGTGGTGCTTGTATATACTGTAAAATACAAATAGGGGCAAGAAATCTCATATAAGCGACTCCTTCATGAGTATTATAAATTAAACCTAAGAAGAACTCTGGGAATATAGCAAGAAGAAGAGAAGCAGGAACTCCTATTAAAAGAGATATTCCAATCGCTTGTTTTAATTTCTTTTTAGCATAGTCATAATGCTTATTACTTGTCGCTTTTGATATAACTGGTAGTAAGGCTTGACTTATCGCCATTGTAAAGAAAGATGGCAATAGAAGTAGGGGCATAACAAAACCACTGATAACACCATATTCTGTTACAATAAATTTAGAACTATATCCTACATAAGTTAGAGCGTTTGTTAGTATTATCGGCTCTAAAAAGTATCCAAAAGAACCAATAAGTCTACTTGCAGTTGATGGAATACTTATATTCATCGCTTCTTTTGCATATCCCTTAGAAAAAGCAAGATCTTTTTTCTTTATAGTTAAATTCTTTGGTAAGAAGAAAAATAATATTAAAATAGATGAGAGTTCACTAATAATATTAGTTAATATTACAAAAGTAACGGCAACTTCTAAGCCTTTATTTATAAAAATAGGAACACCTATAATAATTAAAATAAGTCTTATAATATCTTCTAAAACATTAGAAGTAACATGAGGAAGCATCTGTTGTTTACCAAAGAAATAACTTCTTAAGATACTAGAAGTACTAGTTAAAGGTAAAACTACACATATTGCAAGAATAGGAAGCAGGGCACGTTCTTCATGTAAAAAGTTAAAGGCAAGAGTAGGGGCAATAACAATAACAAAAGAAATTATTATAATATTAATTATTAAAGAAATAGGTAACAGAGAAAAGAGAAGCCTTTTATTATTTTTAGAGTCTTCTGCAATTAACTTTGATAAAGCAGTGGGAATACCAAATTGACATAGACCAATTAATAAAGAGAAAGTAGGTAAGACTAACATATATAATCCAATTCCTTCACTACCCATTAGTCTACTCATAACTATCTTTATAATCATTCCTAATACTTTAGTTAAAAAGCCTCCAATAATTAGAATAATCGTTGATTTTATAAAAGTCTCTTTTCTCATAGACCCACCTCTAATTATATATATGACTGTAAAACTTAAAAAATATGTAAAAATATGTTCGTAAAGAAATGTAAATGTCTTTTGTAAAGTCAGTGTATTTTTTCTGTAAAATTTTATGTAACTACTTTTTTAATATTTAAGACTATGCTAAACTGAATTTATCAGTGTAGTAAAGAGGTGTCGATTAATGGAAAATATAATAGATTTTTTAGCAACTAAGGAGGTTTTAATAGTTCTAGCAATTATTGGACTAATTTTATTTGTGTATTTTATTCTTTGGTTCCATGAATTTATGAAAAAACATGAAGAGAAGAAAAAGTTACAAAATAATACTATGCAACTAAATAAATTAGTAGAAGAAGTTGCAAGAGTGAATAAGGAAGAAAATGCTAGGAAAACTACTCCTATTATAAAAGAAGAACCTAAAATGGAAGAAATAAAAGAAGAAAAAATAGAAGTTCCTCTAGTTAGCAACGCAACTGTAGTTAATCCAGTCATTGTCCCTGAAGAAAAAATTGAAGTAGTAGAAGCCAAGCCAACTCCTGAAGTTGTTATTGAAAGTGTTGCCTCTAGTCCTATTGAAGTAGAACCAGTAGTTGTTAGTGTTAAAGAAAATCCTGTTAATATAAATGATAGTATTATGTTAAATAACCAGTTTGAAGAAAAGGTAGAGGTAGTAGAACCTACTGTTATTACACCTGTTGAAAGTCCTAAAAATGAAGAAGAAGTAATTAAATATAAAGATGAAGTTTATACTGAAAGTGAAGCGAAAGCTGAACTTGAAAGAATTACAGAAGAGTTAAAGAAACTAGAATCTGAAGAGAAAGAAGAAAATATAGAACTTACTAAGTTTGAAACAGAACAAGAAGAAAATGCTATTATTAGTTTAGATGAATTAATCGCTAAAGGTAAAACAATTACAGAACAAAACGAAGTAACACAATATCAAGATGATGGTAATGAACCTATAAGTATTCAAGAATTAGAAGAAAGATATAGAAAAGAAAAAGAACAAGTTGAAGTACTAGAAGTAGAGGAAGAACCTAAAGAAGAAAAGCCTAAACTTTCTATTGATGACTTCTTAAGTGCTAAAGAAAAAGTTACACCACTTAAAGAAGCTTATAGTGAAAAGAAGAGTACTTATCATCCAAGTCCTATTATTAGTCCTATATATGGTATTGAAGAAGAACCAGTTAAGAAAAATACAACTTTAGAACTCGAAAATACTGCTAATTATGATAAGTTTGATGAAGAGATTAGAAAAACTAATGAGTTTTTATCTAAGTTAAAAGAGTTACAACAGAAGTTAGATTAGCTTAATAATTGATTTTATTAAGCTTTTTTGATTGATTATTGTACTTTATACCTAAGTAAATCAACAAAATTTACGAAATTTCGTAATTTTTTTCAAAAAACTATTGATTAACCGTATATGCTATGTTACATTATTAGCAGGAGGGATACTCATGGATAAAAATAAAGAAGATAAGTTAAAAGAATTAGAGTATGATTTTGTACAAGATTTTATTAAATTAAGAAAGGATAATCACCTAACTCAAGAAGCAATGGCTAATCAATCTGGAGTTATTAGATTAACTATTACAAGAATTGAAAATTTAATAACATCTCCACAAGTTAATACCCTAATGAAAATATTAGAACCAATTGGTTATACTGTTAAGATAGTACCAATTGATAAGAAAAAGAAAAATAAAAAAGATTAGAAAAAGTTCTAGTCTTTTTTTTTATTTTCCTCTATACTATTTCTAGGGGTGAAGACTATGAAGAATATTACCTTATTACCAGCAGATACCTATATAGTAGTTAATAAAACAGTCCTTCATGAAGAAGATAGACGTCTTTTAACTATGCTTTATCAACCTATAATAGGTTATACTGCTGTTAGTCTTTACTTTACTTTAATAGATGATTTAGATGAGTTTAATCGTCTTAGTGATGATTTAAATCATCATCATTTAATGAGTATAATGCAACTTAGACTTGAAGATATTATGATAGCAAGAGAGAAATTAGAAGCAGTAGGACTTTTAAAAACCTATTTGAAAAAAGGAAGTGTTAATAACTATGTTTATCTTTTATATTCTCCTATCAGTGCTAATGAGTTTTTTAATCATCCAATATTAAATATCGTCCTATACAATAATATTGGTAAAAAAGAATATGATAAACGTTTAGAAATGTTTAAAGTACCAAGAGTTAGATTAACTGATTATGAAGATATCTCTCATAAATTTAATGAGGTATTTAAAAGTAGTAACTTAAAACCATTTGAAGTAATAGAAGATGTAGAAAAGAAAGAAACTTCTTCTATAATTCTAAATGATATGATAGACTTTAATCTTTTAATATCTTCTATTCCTAGTGGTCTTGTTAGTAATAGATGTTTTGATAAAGAGACTAAAAAACTAATTAATAACCTTGCTCTAGTCTATAACATTGATACAGAAAGAATGAGTGGACTTGTTAGGACTTCTTTAAATGAGAAAGGTTTAATTGATAAAACTCTCTTAAGAAAGAATTGTCGTAACTACTATTCTTTTGAAAATGTAGGAAGTCTTCCAACTCTTGTTTATCAAACCCAACCAGATTATCTAAAGAAACCAGCAGGTGATACTTCTAAATGGGCTAAAATGGCTTATACTTTTGAAAATACTAGTCCATATGATTATCTAAAAAGTAAAATGAAAGGAGCAGAACCTACTAAAAGAGACTTAAATCTAATAGAAGACTTGATGCTAGATCAAAAACTAAGTGCAGGGGTAGTTAATGTTTTAATTTCTTATGCTTTGAAGATAAATAATCAGAAGTTAAACCGTAATTACTTAGAAACAATTGCAGGACAGTGGAAACGACTTAATATTGAAACAGTAGAAGAAGCGATGAAGTTAACAGAAAAAGAATATAAGAAAATGAAAAAACTTGCTACTAATACCACTAAAAATAAAACTGTATCTAAAAAAATAGCGAAAGAAGAAATATTACCAGACTGGTTTGGTAAAGAATTAGATACTGATAATACTAATGAAGAAGAAAGAGAAGAGTTAGATAAACTTATAGATAGTCTTGTCTAATTAGAGAAAATATGTTATAATATGCCTTAATTAAAGGGGGTACTAATATGACTAATACAAGAGATTTATTGATTAGAAAATATATTATAGATATAATTTTTGTAGTAGTAGTTATATCATTACTTACTTGGTTTTGGTTTGGCCCATATCAACATAAAGCAAGAATAAAAGAGTCATTAATGGCCAATAATATTGAATTTAATAAAGATATTACTTATAGTGGTTTTGATTCTTTAGAAATCTCTTCTAATAAAATTACTAAATATTTAACAGTAACAAATGATGGTAATAAAGATATAAGCTTTGTTATTAAATTTAATAACTTAACTAATGATAATAATAATTATGTTAGTCATATTCTTACTGATAATGAAGGATATCAAACAGATATTAGAAATCTTTCTCTTGATGGTTATATCTTAGAAAATAATTTAGGTAATAATGAGACTAAAACTTATACTATTACTATGTGGACTAATGATAATGAAAATATTGATGGTGACTTAGATATTTATTTAACTTCAACTGTGGTTTAGATACTTAACAAATATAAAAAGATATGCTAAAATATATTTATCTTTTTAATATGTCCCCATAGTTCAACGGATAGAACAAGGCCCTCCTAAGGCTTAGATGAAGGTTCGATTCCCTCTGGGGACGCCATTTAATAAAATTACATTGATTTAAATAATTTTAGATAAAGAAAGGAGTGAGTTTTTATGTTAGATAAACAACAATTTATTGAAGAAGAAAAAGATTGTGCATCTATGTTAGGACTTACTCTCAAAGAGTACAGAAAGAGCTTGAAAAATATTAAAGTCAACAATTATTACAAAAGAAATGAGACAAATAAAAAGTATGACAATTCAATATTAAAAAGTCTAGGACTATCAGAAAAAGATTTAAAACGCAGGAGGGTATTGTAGTATGAATGCAGAAATCGGTGAAATTTGGTTAGTAACAATTCCAATATTAGAAATTGACAAAAATAATGATATTAATGTTAAATTACAACGAAGACCATGTCTTATTTTAGATGACGGACGTGGATTAATTGTTGAAGAGGATAATAGAAACTTTCATGTTTTAAAATTAACTACACAATATGATAGATATAAAAGAAAACTAATAAAAGATTGGCGAAAAATAGGCTTAGCTAAAAAGTCATATATTAGAATAGAAATGCCAATAAAAATAGAAAAAGCTCAATTCGAAAGAAAAATTGCTAAACTTCCAGAAGAAGAATTAATGTCAGTATACAATGAAGTGTATAATATAATCAATACAGAAGCTTTAGCAAAAATTTCAAAAAAGTATAAAGAAAGTAAAAAAGAAAAAGTAGTAGCATAGTCATATAACTAATAGAAATTAGTAGCCTAGTTTTTCTTTTAATATATAATCTAATCTTGCCTGTTAGATGTTATCTCCACTAAGTGTGTTGACACCATACTTCTAGGAAGAAGTTAGGTGTCTTTCTTTTGCCCTCTATTATTTTTTAACCGCTATTACGGGTAGTAATATTAGTACTAGGATAATAACTACAAATGCTAAGTATTCCAACTTTAAATGCATCGCCCAAAAAAAATATAGTGTAGTGCTTTCACCTCCTTAGCTATATATTTAAATATACTGTGGAGGTAGATCACCTAACTGTTATTAGTATTATATCTCTAAATAAATAGTATCATAATTGCCTTTTCAATGAAACAAATAAATATCAAAAAAAGGCACTTGTTACTGAAAAAAAAATATAGTATAATCAATATAGAATAAGAAGGTGTTAACGTGTTAGGTACAATTAGAGAAATAGTAGATAACAATGTTATTTTAGATTTAACTATAGATATAACTAAGCAAGCTAATTTATTGAATTTACATGTTATCTTTGAAGATAATGGAACTAAAATAGTAGGAGAAATTGTTAATAGTACTAAAACAACTTTAAAAATAAATATCGTAGGAGAAATAAAAGGTGATAGATTTTTACCAGGTATTAGTGCCAAACCGTCATTTAAATCTACTACTAGAATAGTAACGATGGATGAACTATCTTTAATATTAGGACCAATGGAACCTACTGAAAAAGAAGTTACTTTTGGTATGTCTAATATTTATCAAAATTATAAAATTAATGTAGATATAAATGGTTTTTTCAGTAATCATTTTGCAATACTAGGTAATTCTGGTGCTGGTAAATCATTTTCTGTTAGTCGTATTTTACAAAATGTTTTTGCAGATCCTAAAAAAAGTCCAGTTGGTGCTCATGTCATTATGTTTGATGCTTATGGAGAGTATACAAGAGCATTAGGTAATATTGATAAAGTAAATCCTAATATGCACTATAAAACTTATACAACTAATCCTGAAAATACGATGAGTGAAATACTAAACATACCTTTATGGTTACTAGGAGTAGATGATTTAGCATTACTACTTGATGTTACAACTCCAAACCAAATTCCTATTATTGAAAAAGCTTTAAGTCTTGTTAATATCTTAACAGGAGATGATCCTGATGTTATTAAATATAAAAATGATATTATTGCAAGAGCAGTTCTTGATATTTTATTAAGTGGACATCAATCTACAAAGATAAGAGACCAAGTAATAGCAGTACTTACTAAATTTAATACAGAAGACTTAAGTCTTGATGCTAAAATAGTACAACCTGGTTATACTAGAACTTTTAAACAATGTTTATATATAGATAAAACAGGTAAATTAATGGAAATGGAACTTGTTGTTAACTTTGTAAAACAATTTATAATGGATGACTTTAACTTAGAAGATAAACCACAGAAGTTTATTGCCTATACTCTAAAAGATTTAGAAACAGCGATGGATTTCGCTCTTATAAGTGAAGGAATATTAAAGAGTGATAAAGTTTATGATTATGCTAACGTCTTAAGTGTTAGATTACATACTCTTGCTAATAGTCCTAATCATGTATTCTTTGATTCAAATACATATATTAATAAAGAGACATTTTTAGATAAATTATTTACTAATATGGAAGGCAAGCGTTGTCAAATAATAAACTTTAATATTAGTTATATAGAAGATCGTCTTGCAAAAGTTATAACAAAAATAATATCAAAATTAATATTCGATACTGCAGTTACTAACGAAAATCGTGGTAGTGTTCCATATCATATAATTATTGAGGAAGCTCATAGATATGTTCAAAAAGATACAGATACAGAAATACTTGGTTATAATATTTTTGATCGTATAACTAAAGAAGGTCGTAAATATGGTGTTCTTTTAGGTTTAATTACCCAAAGACCTAGTGAACTATCAGATACTGCTATTTCCCAATGTTCAAACTTTGTTATTTTAAGAACACTACATCCAAAAGACTTAACCTATATTAAAGATATGGTACCATCAATTACTCTGGAAGTTGCTAACCAACTTAAGAGCCTAAAACCAGGTAATGCTATTGCCTTTGGTAGTGCTTTTAAAGTTCCAATTAATATGCAATTTCAAAAAGCGGACCCTGAACCTTTGTCTAATAACGTAGATATTAAAAATATTTGGTATAAAAGTAATTAAAGACTTTTCTAATTTTAAAAAATATGTTAGTATAATATATAGTTAATAGGAGGATAAGATATGGCTTTAGATAAATTAAAAAAATTAATTGGTAGTGATGATGGTAATTATGAAGAAGAGATTAAAGAGGAGGAGTATTATAAAGTGAGTAGAGAAGATTATATGGATGAAAATGGTGTTGCAGGCAGTAAAATGATGTTATTAGAACCACGTGCTTATTCTGAAAGTCAACAAATAGCAGATTACTTAAAAGAAAGAAATGCTGTAGTTGTTAATTTAAAACGTGTAACACCAGATCAAGCGAAAAGAATAGTAGACTTTTTAAGTGGTACTTTATATGCTATAGGAGGAGATTTACAAAAATTAGGAGGAGGAATATTTTTGTGTACTCCGAATAATGTTAATGTAGAAGGAGAAATAAGTGATGATGCTGCTCCTAAGACTACAAGGAAATCTAAAAAACAAGAAGACGACGAATTTGATTGGTAATAACCCGTACTAAGGGATGTGATATTAATGGACAAATTTAACTATGAAGCGAATGGTTATAATCGTGCAGAAGTTAATAAATTTGTAACAGATGTAATTAAAGAGACTGAAGGTATAATAAAAAAGTGTAAAGACCAAAAAAAAGAAATAGCAGATCTTAAAGAAAAATTAAGTCATTATGAGGATTTAGAGAATACCTTAAAACAATCTTTAATTAATGCTGAAAAAACAGCTGATAATGTTAAAAGACTAGCAAGAGAAGAAGCTGATATTATAGTTAGTGATGCTAAACATAATGCTTCAAGGATAGTGGGAGAGTCATTATTAAAAGCTAGAAAAATAGAAGATGAAGCGGATAGATTAGAGAAAAATGTAAAGATATTTAAACGCAAATTAAAAATTATTGTAGAACAACAAATGGCTGTAGTAGAAGAAATAGAAACACTAGACTTAGAAGAAAATTAAGTCTAGTTTTATGTCTATAGAAAGGAGATTTATGGAAGAAGATAAAGAATTAGAAGGGTTAATCTTAAAATATACAGCAGCCCTAAAAACTTTAGAAACACAAATTAGTATTTTATTACAGGATTATGAGCATAGAAATAATTATAATCCTGTAGAACATATAAAGTCTCGTATTAAAAGTTATGATAGTGCTACAAAGAAATTAATTTCTAGAGGTTATGAATTAACAACTAAAAATATAGAAGAACATGTCCATGATATGGTAGGACTTAGAATAGTTTGTTCATTTTTATCAGATGTATATGAAATAGTAAAGATAATAGAAAATAGTGATCAAATTACAATTCGTGATAAGAAAGACTATATAACTAATCCTAAAGATACTGGATACTATAGTTATCATTTATTAGTTTACGTACCAGTTTATTTAATAGATGGAGTTACTTTGGTAGAAGCAGAAATACAAATTAGAACTGTTGCAATGGACTTTTGGGCTAGTTTAGACCATAAAATAACTTATAAATTTAAAGGAGAAATACCTGAAGAAATAAAAGAAGGTATGCATAAGTGTGCAGAAGATATCCATACACTAGACCAGAAGATGTTAAAGTTAAATAATGAAATGCAAATAATTAAAGATGACCAAGAAGTAATTTGATTTTAATAAGAAAAAATATTACAATATAGCTACTTTAGTAAAGGGGGTAATAATTTATGAAAAATAGTAAAGAAAATAAAGTTTCTAATTTAGAAATCTATGAGAAAGATTTGAAGAAGAATTATGCTATTAAAGGAGCAGTTGCAGGAGTAGCAATATCCGCTATACCTATTGGTATTGCTGTAGCAAATAATGTTTTTGGAATGAATTTTAGAATGGATGATGCTACTTTTGTTGGTGATTTTGTCAATAATTTTTATGGAACTATAGAAACTTTGCTTGGTGCAGTAGTAACTAGTGGTGCTTTAGCATCTATTCCAGTTGCAATCTCACAAGCTAAAGCAGAAGAGAAAGTAAGAAAAATGAAATAGTATTTTTTTGATAAAAAGTATTAAGATAACTCTTAGTACTTTTTTTCATAAAATAACTAGAATATTTGTTTAGGTTATGCTATTCTATATTTAATAAAACGTTAGGAGGAGATTAATTAATGGAAAATGAATATAAAGCTATGGACATTGCTAAATACTTTATAAATGAACTACATCCTGAACCTTTAAAATTACAAAAATTATTATATTTTGCTCAAGGTTTTTCTTATGCTTTTTATGATAAAGCGCTATTTAATGATGACTTTGAAGCTTGGGTTCATGGGCCAGTTATTCCTTCTATATATCACGAATATAAAAGTTACGAGTATAATCCTATTGATTTAAATTATAACTTAAAAGACTTTAATAAAGATGTTATAGACTTATTAGAATACGTTAAGAGAAATTATGCAAAATATGATGGCAAGTATTTAGAAGAGATAACCCATAAAGAAGAACCTTGGTTATTATCACGCACAGGTTTGGATCCAGATGAGAGAAGTGATAAGACAATTCCTAAATCTAATATTGCTTCCTATTTTACTAGTTATGTATTACAACCAGATGATGAGGAGTGGGATTAATGCAGGGAGAAATTTGGACTTATGTAGCAACAAAACCTAATAATACAAAAGAAGCGAAAGTAAGACCAGTTTTAGTAATTGGTGATGATAGTAATAATCAGTTACAGTATGTAGATATCCATTATGTAATTATCTCTTCATCTGCAGAATGTGGTATCTATGATGTTTTATTAGATAAGAAGTTAGCAAAAGAATTGGGATTAGCAAGACAATCTATAATTAAAACAACTAAGATATATACAGGACCTAGAAGTAAGTTAGGTGTTAAAATAGCAGACTTACCTTCTAGTAAAAAAGAAGAATTTGTAAAGAAATATCAAGCATATCAAGATGATTTAATATCAAAATTATATTTATAGATTAAGAGGGAGTGATAACTATGAACGAAAAAACTTATATTGAAGTATTTGATGAAAAAAGTCCTAAAGTTAAACAATTATATTGGAATATTGCCTTTGGATTACAAGATGTTGATAGATTAAAACCATCTAAATATATGGTAGAGTTAACTAATGAACATATTGATGGTAAAAAAACATATAAAGAAGTTAAAGATGATATAACATCATACTATTCTAAAGATAACAATGTATCTAATAGTGAAAAAGAAGCTGATGAAGTATCGCTTGCTATCTATGAGATATTAAGTGATAAAGCCTTTAGATTTGATTATCTGACTTATAAAAACTATCATAAAAGATTATTTCAAAATCTTGATAAAGATATATATCATCCTGGAGAATTTAGAACTTATAATATTACTAAAGATGAAGAAATATTAGATAATGATACAGTAAGTTATCAGTCTTATGACTTGATAGAAGAGTCTTTAAAATATGATTTTGAAGAAGAAAAAAATATAGATTATATTAATATGAATGAGAGTGAATTAGTAAATAGAATAACAGAGTTTACATCAAGAATTTGGCAAGTGCATCCATTCAGTGAAGGAAATACTAGAACAACTGCTATCTTTATTCAAAAATATTTAATAAGTATGGGTTTTGAAGTTAATAATGAATTATTTAAAGATAATTCTCTATATTTTAGAAATGCTTTAGTAAGAGCGAATTATACAAATTATAATAAAGGTATTAAAGAAGATAAACGTTACTTAGTTATGTTTTTTGAAAACTTATTACTAGGTAAAAATAATGAATTAGATAATAATAAGTTATATATTTAATAAAGGAGAAGTCTAATGAAAACTAAAGAAGAAAAAATAAAAGAATTAGAAGATAAAGTAAGAGTTACAGATTTAACAGTATATGAAAAAGAAACATTTAAAAAGTCATTAGTAAAAGGAACTATTTCTGGAATGGTAACTTTTGCAATTCCTGTAAGTGTTTCTGTAGCGAGTAATGTGTTTGGAATAACTCTTAATTTAAATGACAGTAATATATTAAGTATGTTATATGAATGCCTATCTTATTTACCTGTTTCTGTTACTTTAGGTACAATAGGAGGTGTATTGCAAGAGGCATGGCATCTTCTTTATGCTGATCTCGATATACAAGAGATGAGAAAATTAAAGTATTTTATAGAAAATAAAGAAGATATAACTAAAGTAGCAGATATGAATATTTTGGATGTAAAGTATGGTACATCTGCAATGGACTTGATGGATTATGCTAATAAGGGAAGAAGTAAAGTATTAAAGTAACTATTAGTACTTTTTTCTTGTTTAAAATGTTAATATCTTGTATGATATAAATGTATTTAATATTAATAGAAAGACAGTGATGTTTATGGAGTTATTAGTACCAGCAGGAGATATAAATTCATTTTATGCAGCCATAAATAATGGGGCAGATGCTATTTATTTATCAGGTAAAATGTTTGGAGCAAGGAGTTATGCTAAGAACTTTACGATTGATGAGTTAAAAACAGTTTTAAAACTTGGTAAAATCTATGGTGTTAAGATCTATGTAACGATGAATACTTTAGTAAAAGATAATGAAGTAGAAGATTTTCTTAAAGAAGTAGAATTTTTATATAGTTTAGGTGTAGATGCTATTCTTATGCAAGACTTTGGTATGATTTCTTTATGTTTGAAAAAGTATCCTAATCTAGTAATCCATGCTTCTACTCAAGTTAATAGTAGTAGTTATGAGACTATTAAACTTTTATATGAGATGGGAGTAAAACGTGTAGTACTTCCAAGAGAGATGAGTATAAATGAGATTAAGAAAATAGATATTCCTATTGAAATAGAAGTCTTTATTCATGGAGCCTTATGTGTAAGTTATTCAGGTAATTGTCTCTTCAGTTCTATGTTAGGTGGTAGAAGTGGTAATAGAGGAGAGTGTGTTGGTAGTTGTAGATTACCTTATAAATTATATAAAGATAAAACTCTAATAGATGAAGGCTACCTTTTATCAATGAAAGAATTAAATACATCAGCAAGTATTAAACAATTACCTAGTAATGTTGTTAGTCTTAAGATAGAAGGAAGAATGAAAAGTCCATCTTATGTAGGTTTTATTACAAAATATTATCGTAAAATACTTGATGACGAAGAATTAACTACTAAGGATTTAGAAGACTTAAAGAGTATGTTTTATAGAGGTTTTACTAAAGGACATTTATTTAATGATGAAGATTTAATAAATAAGAAAAGTCCTAATCATTTAGGAAGTCGTTTGGGTAAAGTTATAGATGTTAATGATGAGAGAATTAGAATAGAATTAGATAGACCTCTACTACAAGGTGATGGTATTAGATTTAAAGAATCTAATAAAGGAATGATTGTTAATTATCTATATGATCTAAAAGATAATTTAATAAATAAAGGAAATCCTAAACAAATAGTTGAAGTAGATAATAAAGTTAAATTAACTAGTCTAGATGAAGTTAGAAAGACTACTGATAAATCTCTTGAAATAACTGACTTTACTATTACAAGAAAAGTTCCTATTAATATAGATGTGAAAGCAAAGGTTGGAGAAGAATTTACTTTAAGTTTTAGTGACTTATCTCATACTGTTACTTATACTGGTAATGTAGTAGAAAAGTCTATTAATAATCCTATATCTAAAGATAGATTAATTAATCAGTTAGAAAAACTGGGTAATACTCCATTTGTTGCAAAACATATATCTATAGATATGGATGAAGATATCTTTATTAGAATAGGAGATTTAAATATTGCAAGAAGAACTTTGTCAGAAAGATTAATAGGGGAACGTCTTAATGATTATAAAGAACCTATTATTAATGAAGTAACTTTTGATAAAATAAATACTAAAGAGATAATAGATTTAGATAATTACGGGGAAGTAGAAAGAAACCCTTTCTATATTAAAGATGTCTTAAAAGATAAAAGTATTGTTAGTAATCTATATAAGCCAACTGCTGATGTAACCAGCTCCTACCATTTAAATGTCTTTAATTCATATACCGCTTATTATCTTTATAAGTTGGGGTATAAAGCAGTTACTTTATCAGTAGAACTTAATAATATAGAGTTAAAAGAATTAATAGAATCTATTAGAAAAAGATTTGGCAATATACCAATAGTTATTAAAACTAAGGGCTATGTAGAAGTAATGCTTATTAAAGGTAATATTCTAAATATAGATAAAGATACTTCTTATACTTTAGTTAATGTTAAAAATGATAAATTTAAAGTATATTTTGATGGAAGATGTACTCATATTAATTCCAGTTATAGCATTAATTTAGATGAGAAAGAGTTAGAGTTTGATAATGTTTATTTTATGGGGGGAAAGTTATGAAAATTTTTATTGGAAATGATATAAATTGTGGTTTAAATTATCAATATACATATATATACAATAAATTATTAGAAAATTTCCAAATTACTGATAATGTCAAAGAAGCAGATAAAATAATTTTTGCTAGTACTTGTAGTTGTACAAAATTTCATATTTTATACACTCTTAACTATATTAGTTCTGTATTAAAAGATAAAAAAGAGAAAGCAGAAGTTTATTTAACAGGATGCCTTACTAGAGAGTTTATAGATAATCCTGAATTAAATACGTATAAAAAATGGCTAAATAAACATATAGATTATATTATTCCTAATACTAAGCCTAATATGTTACTTAAGTTAATTTCAAAAGATTTTTATGGCGATTTAGATGAGAATGATTTTGGATTTGTTTATGGAGACGGAAAAACAGCAGTAATGTATTTAGCGACAGGATGTCAAAATAATTGTTCTTTTTGTAAGGTAAGTTTTCAAAAAATGCCTTTAAAAAGTGCTGATATAAATGAAGTTAAAGAATATATTGATATTATAGACGAACAAAATTATTCAGAACTTATTTTAAAAGCAACAAATATATGTCAATATGGTCTTAATCTTTATAATGATTATATGCTAAAAGAATTAATTAAATATTTAGAGGACAAAAAGAATATTAAAAGTGTTAGTTTATCTGGTTTTTCATTTAAAGATGCTATAAAAAACGATTTTGAAAAATATATTAGAGAAAGTTCAAAAGTTATAGAACTATGTGGATCGCTAGAATCAGGTAGTGATAGAATATTAAACCTTATTAGGAAAGGGTTTACAAGTGATGAGATAATTGAGTTTGTAACAAATATAAGAAAATATCAATATAAAAAATTATATTTGAATATTATCTCTGGCTTTCATACTGAAAATATAGAAGATGTAAAAAGAACTTTGGATGTGTTAGAACAATTAGATCCATATAGGGTAGATATAAATAGATATACTAATTCTCCTTTTATTAATTCAAATTCTTTTCCACAATTAAGTCATGAAAAAATTGAAGAACATACTAGAATATATTCAAAGGTTTTAAAGAAAAGAGGAAAAATAATTAAAATAAATGGAGAAGGATATGTATATAATTAATTTTAGAATAAATATTTTATTTACAATATAAATATTTAAATGAGGTGTTAAGAAATGAAAAGAATTACTAAAAACTCAATAAAGTGTAATTTGTGTCAAGATATTATAGTTTCAAAACACCCTCACGACTTTGTTAGTTGTAAATGCGGTAGTTGTAGTGTAGATGGTGGTAACAGCTATTTAAAACGTAGTTATATTCACTCTATAGATGATTTTACAGAGTTAAGTGAGTATGAAGATATAGAAGAAATCGTTGAAAATAAAGAAGTTTTAAAAAGAGTATCAAATATTATTAAGTAATAGAAACGGTATAATGGATATTTATAAATAAAAGGAGAAAATCATGGAAATTAGAAAAGAATTTTATTTACCTAATAAAGGAATTTTAAGTTTATATGATATAAGTTATTTAGAAAGTGATTTTAATTTAGTTATAAAAAATATTTCTGATAGTTTAAAATGTGAGACTTCTAAAGAACTTTATAATTCTATTAATAGTAAATTGCCTTCATTTAAAGATAATGATTTGAAAATGATTTTTTCTGATTTAAAAACAAGAAGTGAAGAAAAGAAGGAAAAACCATTTTATATGTTTAAAGATACTATGCTAGAAGATGAATTTATAGAATATTTAACTCCTATTGATTATAATTACCAGTCTTATTTACAGTTATTTAACCAAATTAATACTAATTCTATAACTTATCAAGAAAGTCTATATGGACTAACATTTCCTACTAATATTATTGCTTTTGATAAAATTTCTGGTTTCTTAAATAGTGATAATATAGATAAATATCAAAAGTATTTAAGAGAATATTTACAAATTTTTAATTTTGAATATAGAGAAGTTTATTCTAAAGAAGATTTGATTAAAGAAGAGTTAAATCGAATAATTAAGAGTGATTTTAGTAATCTATTTAGAGTTGATTTCTAAACTTAAATTTCAGTTAAATAAATTATTCACTGCAATTTAATTTTAGAAATAGTATTAATAAAAAATCAATAAGCTTTTCTAATACTAAATTTCACTTTACTCCAAAACTGAAATTTAACTTTAAAATTAAGCAAGAAAAATAATGTTTATCTATTTATTGTATAAAATTTTAATGTATTGTGATAAAATTTTAATGTATGCTATAATAGTGTTGTTATACATTACTTGTTGTATTTTGATTACACAATTATTTAAACAATGTTATAGAGATTTTTGTATAACATTTATAAAATGAAAGAGAGGATTTGTAAAAGATGAACAAAGATATGATTAAGCTACCAAACAGAATTTTTCAAAGGTATACATCAAAAGAAAATACAGTTACTGATAACACAATGAGATTATTTAAATTATTAGATGAAAGGAACTATCTTAATAAACTATTATATCAATTACAAATATCTAATGATAATCTTGATAAACAAATATATTTACAAGTAAAGGAGACTGACAGTGTACCAGACGCTGAACTAATACAACCTGGATATAAAATTATAATGGAGTTTAAATTAAATGATAATTTTTATGAGGAACAATTAATAAATCATTTAAACGGTTTTAACAACTATAAAGGCGAAAGAAAGATATTGTTAACTATTGGAAGCGGTAAATTAAAAAGTGAAATAAAAAATAAAGTAGAAATAATCTGTAATCAAAGAGAAGTGAAATTAATTGATACAACTTATGATGAAATAATTAAAGCTTTATATTTAACTGTTGAGGGTAAAGAATTAGAAGATATAGCACACGACTATGAATCATATTGTATAGATAATGATTTATTATACTTCAATGATAATACATTAATAGTATTTCCAGTAAATAATAGTTATGATATATGTAAAAAATACAGTTTGTATTATTGTCCTGAAGAAAGAAAGCATAAAAAATTCGGTTATATAGGATTATATAAAGATAAAAGTGTTAATAATATAGGAAAATTTCAAAAGAGTCCAATTACAGTTAATATAGAAGATGGCATTATAAAAACTATATCAACAGATAATGAAGAAAGTATTAAAAGAATTAAATCAGCATTTAATGAGCTTAAAGATATTGATTCTTATTTAAAAGGAAATGTTAATTTTTATTTACTTGATGATATGTGTGAAACAAAATTTGAAAAACGCAGTTCTGGTGGTTTATTAGGTAGTAAAAAATTTCAATTAGATGAACTTATTGGAAAGTCTTTTAAAGAAATGACAACAGATGAGATAGCTAACGAATTAAGAGGAAATGTTTGGTAATAGTAAAGAGAAAGATACTTAAAAGATAAGATAGTGTCTTTTTCTTATATACGGATGCTAAAGTTTGTTATATAATAATCACAATAGGAGGTATATTGTATGAAAAGTACAATGAATTTATTTGAAAATAGTCCACAGTGTTATTTATCTGTTATAGCTAGTAGTAATAAAGATACTAATAATTTGCCTATGTTTAATGATATATCATCTATGTTAGCTCGATTATCTATGGAGTTAAACATAAAAACAGTTGTATCGTTACATTTGCCTAATATAGAAAATAAAAATCCTATATTACAGGATTTAATGGAATATGGAGCATTCTTACAAGCTGCAGATATTGTTGGTTTTTTATGTGATAAATCAACTAATGAGAATGATACTGAATTGATAGTTGCTAAACATAGAGGTGGAGATTTATTTACTATTAGATATAAATATGATAGTGAATTAAAAAAGTATATTGAAATATAGAAGATTAACTCAAACCTAGAAATAATTTAAAATTTCTAGTTTTTTTGCACTCTTTTTATATATTATTATAGAAAATAGTTAAATTTTAATAAAAATACAAATAATGTTAACTACCATTAACTATTATTAATTACTAGTAACTACTATTAACTATTTTGACTAGGAGGAGGTTATTTATGCAAAATTATCAATTAATAAAAATAAGCGAAGTAGCAGATAGATTAGGTCTTTGTTATAATACTATTTTAAAGCATATTAAGAATGGACAATTACAAACTATTAAGTTTTGTAATAGATACTATGTTACAAAAGAAGAATTTGATAGATTTTATTTAATAGACCTGTTCGGCAAGGTTATTGAACAAAATAGCCAAAATATGATATCATTGATTCAAGAATATAAAAGTGGTGATGATAATGATATATATATTAATAGCACTTATAGGTGTAATAGTAGGTATGCTTATAATTATAATTTTTAATGCAATCAATGAAAATGTAAAAGAAAAACAATATTTAAGGGAATATAAGGAAATCATTGAAGAATGTTTAAAAGATAATTCAACAACTGATAAACATGTTAAAAAAAAGGAATCCAAATAAAATTAGAAAAATGGTTACAAATTGAGGATGATAAAAAATTTAAACTACATACTGGTGTAAAAAGAGAAGTATTTTTTAAAATGTTAGAAATACTAAAAGAAAAGTACAATCAAATACATGAAAAAGGTAGTTTTAAAGGAATTGGTCCAGGATGTAAACTAGTACTTGCTTTAACCTATTGGAGAGAATACAGGGCAATGAGACAAATGGGATTAGATTATGATCTTTCTCCATCAACAGTTTGTGATAGTATTAAATGGGTAGAAAATACATTATCAGAACATCCATTATTTTGTTTAGAAGATATAAAAAGTGAAATAGCCAAATTAGAACAAGAAGGATATGAAGTTAAATATATTATAGGTGATGTTGAAGAACAAGGTATTGAAAGACCTCAGATTAACCAAGAAGAAAACTATTCTGGGAAGAAAAAAAGACACACAACTAAAAATCAAATTATAATAGACGAAAATACAACAAGGATTATTAATGTACATAATGAAAGAGGAAAAGTTCATGATTATCAAATGCTTAAAGATAGTGATATTATAGATGATTTAAATGAACTAGGTATTGGTGGTAAATTTGATAGTGGTTATCAAGGCATTCAAAAAGAACTTGATAATGCAATAATTCCATATAAAAAGAGTAAGTATCATGAACTTACTGAAGAAGAAAAAGAACATAACAAAGTATTATCATCAGAACGTATTAAAATAGAACATACAAATAGAACTATTAAAATTTTTCGTATTATGAAAGAAACTTATAGAAATCATATGAATAGATATGAAAAAAGGTTAAGAATAATTTGTTGTTTATATAATCAAAATTTATAATTGAGCTTGCCGAACAGGTCTAATAAAGTTTTTATTTTCATTTTTAGGTATATTTGGTATTATTGTAACTTCTATTGCCTTTATGATTGAAACTAAAAAATTAATAAAAGATGGAAAATTAAAAACTATAATTAATTTGTTTTTAGGGTTTATACCAGGTGTTCTTATGATATTTCTTGGTTATATAATTACATATATAGCGACTGGATATTTTTCTTTTATTAAAATGTTTACTTATTATACTAATAGTATGTTAATACCACTTTTATTTGCAGTGGCTTTCATAATAGTTGGTATGATAAGTATAATAATGCCTTTATTTAAGTATTTTAAGAATAAATATTTAAAAAATGTTAATTAGGTAATAGATATAATCTAACTGCTATTACTTTTTTTAATTCTTAATCTGTGGTATACTAAGCTAGTAAGAAAAGGAGGAATTATGGATAAATTAAGTAGAGAAGAAGTACTACATGTTGCCCATCTAGCTCGTATTTCTTTAACTGAGGAAGAAATAGAGAAGTTTAGAGGAGAACTTAAAGTACTAATGGATGATATAGATAAGATAAAAGATGTAAAAGACTTTGATGATGAAATGATGTATACACCAATTAATGATAATACTAGATTAAGAGAAGATGTTGTAGGAGATATGTTAAGTGCAAAAGAAGCAACAATAAATGCTCCTAAAAAGAATGGAAGTTTTATAGAAGTGCCGGTGATGATTAATGAGTAAATATTTAGATTTAAGTATTAAAGAAATACATGAGTTATTAGTAGAGAAAAAAATAACTCCTCTTGATTTAGTAGAAGAAGCTTTAAGAAGAATAGAAGATGCTAAAGACTTAAATGCCTTTATTACCATAAATGATAAAGTAAGAGAAGAAGCGAAAGACTTAGGTGAAGTAGAAGAAGATAATATCTTCTTTGGTATTCCTATCGCTATTAAAGATAATATTGTAACTAAAGACTTAAGAACAACCTGTGCCTCACATATCTTAGATAATTTTATACCTATATATGATGCAGCGGTTGTAGAAAAAATTAAAGATAAGAAAATGCTAATCATTGGTAAGACTAACATGGATGAATTTGCAATGGGTTCTACTAGTGAGACTAGTTACTTTGGGGCACCTTTAAATCCTCACGATAAAAAACGTGTTAGTGGTGGAAGTTCAGGTGGAAGTGCTAGTGCCATATCAGGAGGACTTGTTCCTCTTGCCCTTGGTAGTGATACAGGTGGAAGTATTAGACAACCATCAAGTTATACAGGAATAGTGGGAATGAAACCAACTTATGGAAGAGTATCACGTTATGGATTAGTTGCCTTTGCATCAAGCTTAGATCAAATAGGACCAATGACTAGAACTGTTTATGAAAATGCTTTGCTTTTAAATATCTTAGTAGGTGAAGATGAAAAAGATCTTACTAGTGTAAAAAAAGAAAAAGAAGATTTTACAAGACTTATTGGTGAAGATATTAAAGGTATGAAGATAGCCTTACCTAAATACTTTATTAGTGATATTGTTGATGAAGAGATTAGTAATAAAGTTAAAGAAGTCATTTCTTATTTAGAGAAAAGCGGAGCTGTTGTTGATGTCGTTGATATGCGATATTTAGATACAGCAGTTAACCTTTATCAGATAATCGCTATGGCAGAAGCTAGTAGTAATTTAGCAAGATTTGATGGTATTCGTTATGGATTTAGAGCAAATGATGTAGATGATGTTGATTCTATGTATACTAAAACAAGAGGAGAAGGCTTTGGTGATGAAGTTAAAAGAAGAATTATGGTAGGTTCATATATCTTAAGTGGTGAGAATGCTAAAGTCTATTATGATAAAGCTTTAATGGTACGTGATGATATTACTAAAGAGTTTAATCGTATCTTTAAAGACTATGATTTAATTATCGGACCAACTACTACAAGAGTCGCCCCTATGTTAGGAATTACTAAAGATGATCCTCATAAAGCCTTTATGGATGATGTCTTAGTAATACCTGTTAATATGGCAGGACTTCCTGGTTTATCTGTTCCTGTTGGTACTAATAGTGAAGGACTACCTATTGGACTACATATAATAGGTAAAGCCTTTGATGAAGCGACTATTTATCGCCTTGCAAGCTTTATAGAGGAGGTGAAAAGATGAGTGAATTTACTCCTACAATTGGTATAGAAGTACATGTTGAAGTTAAAAGTAAAAGTAAACTTTTTTCTTCAAGTGCTAATACTTATGGTATGGCTACTAATACAGCCGTTAATGTTATTGATTTAGGATATCCTGGAACTCTTCCTACTATAAATAAAGAAGTAATAAGACAAGGTGTTAGAGCATGTAAAGTCTTAAACTGTGATATAACTCGTAAAATGCACTTTGATAGAAAGAATTATTTTTATCCAGATAATCCTAAAAACTATCAAATTACTCAAAATAGAACACCTATAGGTAGAAATGGTTATGTTGAAATAGAAGTAGATGGCATTAAGAAAAAAATAGAAATAGAAGAGATGCATATTGAAGAAGATACTTGTAAGAGTGCCCATCGTGGTAGTGTTAGTTTACTTGACTTTAATAGAGCAGGTGTACCTTTAATAGAAATAGTAACTAAACCTTGTATTAGTAATAGTAAAGAAGCAATGGCCTATCTTACTAAACTAAAAGAACTATTATTCTATGCTAATATTAGTGACTGTAAAATGGAAGAAGGAAGCATGAGATGTGATTCTAATGTCTCTATTAGTAAAGATGATACTTTTGGAACTAAAACAGAAATTAAAAACATAAGCTCTATTCATAATGTAGGCCTTGCTATAGACTATGAGATTAAAAGACAAGAAGAAATGTTAAATAATGGAGAGACTATTAAAGAAGAAACAAGACGTTTTGATGATAAACAAGGTAAGACTATTCTAATGAGAGTTAAAGAAACAGGTAATGACTATCGTTACTTTATTGAACCAGATATTCCTTACTTAGAACTTACTGATGAATTTATTAATGATTCTTTAAGTACATTACCTTTATTACCTGATGAATTAAGAGAAAAATATAGTAAAGTAGGTCTATCTTCTTTACAAATAGAAAAACTAATTAATAATAGACCACTAAATGATTATTTCTTAGGACTACTTTCTTATAAGACTAACTATGTAACAGCAGTAAACTTACTACTTTCAGATATCTCATCATACTTAAATAAACATAATAAAGTAATAACTGATACACATCTTTCATATGAAAAATTAGTTAGTGTTATTGAAGCTTTAGAAAGTGGAGACTTATCTAATAAAAACGTTAAAGACCTAATAGATTCCTTAATGGAAACAGATAAGACATTAGATGAGTTAAAGAAAGAATTTAATATTGAAAATATTACTGATGATACCTTTATAAAAGATATTATTACTAAAGTAATAGATAATAATCCTGATAGTGTAAACGATTATAAATCTGGTCATGATAGAGCCTTAAAATACTTAATGGGACAAGTAATGAAAGAGACTAAAGGTAGTGTTAATCCTAAGAAAGCTAATGACATGTTAGTTGAAGCTTTAAATAAGTAATTGATAACTTTCAAATAATATTATATAATAATTATACTAGGAAGTGATAAATATGAAGAATTTTATTAAGAATAATAAGGTTACTGTAGTGGCCTTTATCATCTGTGTAATCTTTGTAATTTTAGTTTTTGCAGTTAAATTAACCTTCTTCCCTAATGAAGGAACTGCTATTTATGGAGATAGGCTTGATGGAATAGAAGAAGTAGAAATAACAGATAAACAACAAGAAGATATTATTAAATCTTTAGAAGACAAGGATGAAGTAAAAAAAGTTAGTTGTGATATAAAGGGACGTACCTTAAATGTTCTTATTACCGTTAATGATGATGTAGAACTAGATCCTGCTAAAGCTTTAACTTCATCTATTACTGAAAATCTTGAAGAAGATCAAACATCTTATTATGATATTCAAGTATTTATAAGTAAAGATAATGATGATACAAGATTTCCTATTATAGGATATAAACATCAAAATAAAGATGGATTTTCATGGACTAAAGATAGGTAGGAGGAATTATGAAGAAAAAAGTACTGATTATTCTTCCTCTTTTAGTTGTAGCAGTTGTTTTTGTAGGTGTCTTTATCTATTATAATAGAGAAGATGCTAAAACTTCTTTAACTGTTAATGAAAAAAAATGGGTTGAAGAAAATGATACAACTATGATCGATATAAGTGTTGTTAATGATTACCCTTTATATGGACTTAATGGGGAAGGAGTATTCTTTAATTTTTTAGATGATTTTGAAAAGAATGTTGGATTAGAATTTAACAGAATAGCATACTCTAAAAGTAATGAACTAGAAGATAATAATGGTTATAGTTTTAGAGTTTTAAATAATGAAGATGAACTATCTAATAATGATTTATTAATTGCAACAGATGGTTATATCGCTATTGGTAAAGAATATAGAAGAATTAATAGAGTAAGTGATATGTCTAATATTACTTTTGGTGTTTTTAATTCTGATATGGCAGAGGTTAGTTATTATTTAAAAACTGGTACTAATCTTGCTTATAAATCATATGAGACTATAGATGAGTTATTTACAGCATTAGATAATAGTGAAGTAGATATGATTATAATACCTAATATAATGTATCTAGATAAAACTATTGAGAATAATAGTTATTATATAAATTATTACTTTACAGAAATGTCTAAAAAGTTAGTTCTAACTCTAAGTAGTGATAAATCTAATGCTAGACTTAATACTATTATTAGAAAATATTTTGAAAAATGGCAGACAGATAATTATGTAGATGAATATAACAATATTTATTTTGATTATTATATAGAAGAAAATAAAGTTAGTTCAGCTGATTCTACAGATTTAGTTAAGAAAAATTATGTCTATGGATATGTAGAAAATTATCCATATGAAGTAGAAGTAGATGGTGTTGTTTCTGGTATAGCAGGAGAATATCTAAAAAGAATGAGTCGTCTTACTGATATAAGTTTTTCTTATAAGAAATATGGAAGTGTTGAAGCTTTAAGAAAAGCAGTAGAAAAAGGAGATGTAGATATCTATTTTGATTATTATAATCTTGCTTCTACAAATAATGATTATAAAGAGACAATATCTACTTTTATAGAAGACTATGTAATATTAGGTAGAAGAAGTGATAATCATGTTGTTAATTCTTTTGAAAGCTTAAAAGATGAAAAGATTGCACTATTAGATAATACATCATTATATGATTATTTTGAAAATAATAGCCGTAGTGATATAACGACATATGATACAAATACTGAATTAGTAGAGAATGCTAATGATAAAATGATTGTAGTAGATAAAGAAGTATATAATCTTTATAAAAATACAACGTTTGAAAGTTATGATGTTTTATATCAAGATACTATGATGAATGATTATAAGTTTATGGTTAAGAATAATAATAATACTTTCTATAACTTATTTAACTATATAATTACTACTAATTCTTATTATAATTACCGTAATAATGGACTAGCAGATATTAGTAGATCAATAGTTGAAAGAAGTAGTTTTATGGGCTTATTCCTAATCATATTAGTAATAGTTTCTGTTCCATTAATCGCTTTAGTATTCCTTTATTTCTACTTTAAACATAAACATAAAGTAAAGAAAGTTAAGAAGGAAGATAGACATAAGTATACAGATTTACTAACATCTTTAAAGAATAGAAATTATTTAAATAAGAAAGCTCCTGATTGGGAAGCTAGTAAGGTATATCCTCAGGGCATAGTTATAATAGATTTAAATAATGTTAAATATGTTAATGATAACTATGGACATGAAGAAGGAGATAAATTAATAGTAACTGCAGCATCAACACTAGTTAATACACAACTAGAAAACAGTGAAATAATTAGAACAGATGGTAATGAGTTCTTAGTATATTTAGTAGGTTATAGTGAAAGACAAGTAGAAACATATGCTAAAAAACTAGAAAAAGAAATGAAGAGTTTACCACATGACTTTGGAGCAAGTGTTGGTTACAGTATGATAGAAGATGATATTAAGACATTAGATGATGCAATTAATGAAGCGACACTTGAAATGATGACGAAAAAGCAAGGATTAAAGTAGGAGATAGAAATGAAGAAAAGCAAGAAAATGAGAATATTTTTAAGAAAAGTTATTTCAATAATAAAACTACCAGAAATGAGAATTCTTCCTGGTCAACTTGCTTTTTTTCTTGTTATCTCAATTATCCCATTAATCGCTCTAGTAGGAGCGATAGGTAGTGAATTTGGTCTACCTGCTACAAGTATTAAAGAAATATTAGAGTCAGTTGTACCAAGTGATGTTATAAATTATTTAATACCTGCTAATAATGGGGGAGACTTATTTAATTTTAATATGATAGTATTCTTTATCGCTGCCTTTATTCTTGCAAGTAATGGAACATATTCAATAATTAATACATCTAATGAAATATATAAAGTAAAAGATAGTAGTGAACTTAAAAGAAGAGGTAAGGCTATACTTATGACATTGATATTAGTAGTACTATTTCTATTCTTAATATTAGTTCCAGCTTTTGGAGATGTTTTAATAAAGATAATTACTAATTCTATTCATAGTGATAGTCTAACTAGTTTAGTTGAGAATACTTATAGACTTTTAGAACTTCCAATATCATTATTCTTAATATATTATAATTTAAAACTACTATATACAATCGCTCCAGATACTAAAATAAGTAGTAAAAGTACAATACCAGGAGCCTTATTTACTACTATTATGTGGTTAATAAGTTCTAAGATATATGCTTTTTATGTAGATTACTTTGCTAACTATAATGTCTTTTATGGAGCGATGTCTAATATTTTAGTATTATTAATCTGGGTTTACATCCTAGCTTACATTTTCACCCTTGGAATGTGTTTTAATGCTACAGGAGTAATACAGGAGACATTAAAACTTAAGAAAAGTGATATAGATGAAGCTTTAAAGAAAGAAAAGTAAGTTGTCTTTTCTTGTTTCTCTTGCTATAATAAAAAAACTGTGAAGTATATATAAATTATTTTAAAAGTTGGGAGATAAATAATAATATGGAATTAATTGAAATAGTAGATGAAAATGGAGATTTTACAGGACAAATTATGGATAAGGAAGAAGCTCATGATAAAAATTTACTACATAATGAAGTAGGAATATTTATTATTAATGATGATGGTAAAGTTTTATTACAAAAAAGAAGTGCTAATAAAAGATTTTCTCCTAATAAATGGGGACTTTGTGCAGGACATGTTGATGCTTATGAAACTTTAGAAGATGCTGCTTTAAGAGAAATAAAAGAAGAAGTGGGATTAGATGTAACTCCTAAAGAATTGATTCCTTATGGTGAAAGAGAAATTACTATTAGTGATAGTAATTCACATATAACATATTTTTATTATGTTATATGCAATAAAAAGGAAGATGAATTTATCATCCAAGAAGAAGAATTATCAGAGGTTAAATGGTTTAATATAGATGAAATAATAACCATGATTAAAGATGAAAAAACATCTTTTAAAGAAAATAGAATTAAATTATTTGAAAAAATAAAAAGTGATTTTTAATTATTATCACTTTCTAAATATCTTACATAATATTTGTCAAAAGCTAAGTTATTAGTAAGTATTATTGTTACGAAAACTCGTAACTTTTTTATTACTTTTTCTCTTGCGTTATAGAAATTAATATGATACTATATTTTTAGGAACATTTAATAGTTGGGTGGTTACCAAACTCTATAAATAGAGGGAGGTGATGTCAATGAACAAGAAAGATTTTCTAATTTTTTCTTTAGTAATGATTATCTTCCTTTTACTATTCTTACTATTTATAGTACTAATATAAAGGAAAACCACCTAACTCAGCAATGATTTAGGTGGTACCAACTTTTATTATGGTAACACTCAACATGCGAATATTAAGTGTTCCTTTTATAGTGTATGAATTTTTTTCTTACATATACATCTTATCACATAAGTAACTTTTATGCAAGTATCATAAATGAATTTATATTAGTTATTATTGCTTTCTAGATATCTTACGTAATATTTGTAAAAGACTAAATTATTAGTAAGTATTATGGTTACGAAAATTCGTAACTTTTTTATTACTTTTTTCTCTTGCTATATAGAAATCAATATGATACTATAGTTGTAGGGACATTTAATAGTTGGGTGAAGCCTCAGAAAGGAGGCTTATAATGAACAAGAAGGATTTTCTAATTCTATCTCTAGTAGTTATGTTATTTCTTCAGGAAATTTTAATGCTCTTTATGATTTGCACCTTAAAATAGAAGAATCCACCTAACTCAAGCGATGTTTAGGTGGTTCTAATACAAAATAATTAATTAGAGGCACACTCAACACTGCAATATTAAGTGTTCCCTCTTTTATATTTTATGTAAATTTCTTTTACATATACATCTTATCATGTAAGTAACTTTTATGCAAGTATCATAGATGATTTTATACTAATTATTATTACTTTCTAAAAATCTTACATAATATTCATCAAAGGTTAGGTTGCTAGCTTTTATTTTTTGTACTAATTCAACACCTACATATCTATAATGCCAAGCTTCAAAACTATAAGTAGTAATATCTTCTTTATCTTTAGGATATCTTAAAATAAAACCATAATTAGCAGCATTTTCTATCATCCAGTTATACTCATCAGTATTCTCAAAATTATTAAAATTATCAAATGCTCTTGTTACGTCAACAACTAATCCTGTTTGATGCTCAGAATATCCTGGCCTTGCAGAGTAGGTATCAGCATTTTCTACACCATCGTTTTTAACATAATTATTATATAAGTTTTCTTGATAAGAATAAGAGCGATAAGCAGAGACTACTCTAATATTCATACCCTCATTTTTAGCATCATTTATTAATCTTTCAAGATTATCTTTCGCTTCTTTAACTAAGTAAATACCACTTTTAGAATAACTATTATCAAGTAGTTCAAGATTATTAGGAATATAATTACTATCTAAATAATTAAACTTATTAACAAGTAAATAATTAGTATTTAAATTAGTAGAAGGAATAGTATCAGTATAAGGCTCTTTATCTAAGTTTAAGTTAACTCTTGTAACAATATCTTCTATAGAAAGATTAGAATTATTAGTTTGATAAGCTTTATATCTATCTAGATTCTCTTCCTTATAATAAGATAACTTACTAAACTCATTATCTTCTTCCTTAGTGATTTCTTCTTTAGTTTCATTTTCTTTAACTTCTTTGATATCTTTTTCTTTACTATTAGTATTAAATAAGAAAATCATAAGAATAATAAAGATAATAACAATAATACTACTTAAAATAATAATAATCTTTTTCATACATAAACACCTTACTTAATTTTATTATATTTAACCTTTATTAATACCATAATATCATATATATAATTATTTTCATATACTAAAAAACGTACAAAATGTACGAAAAACAATATAAAATATGTACTTTTTGTACAAAAAATGATAAAATTAAAGCAGAAGGTGATATTATGTATAGAAAAATTGAAAAAGACTTATTAGAGTGGAAAAAGAATTTTAAAATGCCACTTATGTTAATTGGAGCGAGACAAACAGGTAAAACATATATACTTGAAGAATTTTGTAAAACAAATTTTGAAAATTATATTTATATTAATTTAGAAAAAGAAGAAGATATAAGAGAAATATTTGATGCAACACTTAATCCAGAAAAAATTATAGAGAAAATACAAATATTAAGAAAAGTAAATTTTAATCCAAGTAATACAATTATTTTTTTCGATGAAATACAAACTAGTGAAAGAGCGATAACTTCTTTGAAATACTTTTGCGAAAGTGATAAGCCATATAAAATAGTTACAGCAGGTTCTTTACTTGGAGTTAAAATCAATAGATTTAAATCATCTTTTCCAGTAGGTAAAGTAGTTATTAAATATTTATTTCCAATGGATTTTGAAGAATATTTAATGGCTCTTGGTGAAGATATGTTAATAGAAGAAATCAGAAAACATTATAATAGTAATGAAAAAGTACTTGATTCTATTCATGAAAAAGCTCTTGATTTATATAAAAAATATTTAATACTTGGTGGTATGCCTAAAGTAATAGAAAATTTTATAGAAAATGATTTGAATATTTCTAATGTTGATTTTGAGTTGCAAGACTATATTATTACAAATTATCTTGCAGATATGAATAAATATACAGATAATACAGAGAGTATAAAAAATAGTAAAATATATAATGCTATACCTAAAGAATTAGCAAGAGAAAAGAACAATTTTAAATATAGTATAGTTGATAAAGATGCTAGAAAAATAAGATATGAGAGTAGTCTAGATTGGTTACTTGCAAGTAATATGATTTTAAAATGTGATTTAACTGAGAAAAATGAATCTCCATTAAAAGCATTTGTCAATAATGATAAATTTAAAATATATTTAAGTGATACAGGTTTACTAAGATCTCTATCTAATATAGATTATACTGAGATACTATTAGATAAAAATGAGATGTATAAAGGGGTATTAACAGAAAACTATGTTGCATGTGAATTATATACTAAGTTTAGAGAACTTTATTATTATATATTTAGTAAGTATGAAATTGATTTTTTGATAAAGATAAATGGCGATATTATTCCAATAGAAGTAAAAAGTGGAAGAAGAACAAATAGTAAGAGTTTAAATGAATATATAAAAAAATATAATCCTAAATATAGTATTAGAATTTCAACTAAGAATTTTGGCTTTGAAAATAATATAAAATCTATACCTTTATATGCAGTATTTTGTATTAATGAATAATTAGATAATCATATTTAAATAATGTTAGCATAGCTTTTATTAGGAGTTGATTTAATGAAAAAGGCATTTTTATTAATTATGTTATCTATTCTTTTAATACCATGTTATGTTAAAGCGGAGGAAGTGAATAATAATACAGAAACACAAGAAGAAAGTATTACTGAAAATAATAGGACAGATAGTAATGAAGAAACTACTGATATAGAAGATAATACAAAAGATGAAGAGAATAATACTTTAAATGAAGATGAAAATACAACTGAAAATAATAGTGATACTAACGAAAATACAAACAGTGATAATACTACTGATACATCTCTTATTCCAAATGCTACTGCTGGTATTTTAATGGATGCCACTACAGGAGAGATAATTTTTGAAAAAAATAAAGATGAACAAGTTGCAGTTGCCTCTATGACTAAGATGGTCGCTCAGATTATAATACTTGAACAAATTGAAGCCGGTAAGATTAAATGGACTGATATAGTAACGGCAAGTGCAAATGCTTCAGGTATGGGAGGTAGTCAGATATATTTAACAACAGGAGAAGAAATGACTGTTGAAGATATGATGAAAGGTATATCTATGGCCAGTGCTAATGATGCTACGGTTGCTATGGCTGAGTTTATTGCAGGTAGTGAAGTAGAATTTGTAGAAATGATGAATAAGAAAGTTAAAGAGTTAGGACTTAAAAATACCAACTTTAAAAACTGTACTGGGCTTGATGAAGAAGGACACTATTCAAGCGCTTATGATATGGCTATTATTGCAAGAGAACTTTTAAAACACGAGAAAATATTAGAATATTCATCAGTTTATGAAGACTACTTAAGAGAAGATACTGATAATAAGTTCTGGTTAGTTAATACTAATCGACTTGTTAGATTTTATGAAGGTGCAGATGGACTAAAAACAGGTCATACAGATGCTGCCAAGTATTGTCTAGCTGCGACTGCTAAAAGAGATGATTTAAGACTTATCGCTATTGTTTTAGGAGAAGAAAACAGTCAGACTAGGAATAGTGA
>CALVIP010000005.1 GCA_944331715.1 uncultured Bacilli bacterium | reverse complement strand
AATCCTAAGAAAGTAATATTAGTAGACCATAATGAAGCGAAACAAAGTGCTGAAGGTCTAGATGAAGCAGAGATTGTTGAGATAGTAGATCATCATAACTTAAGTAGTCTATCTACTACTAGTCCTATTAACTTTAGAAATATGGCAGTAGGTTCAAGTAATACAATTATCTATTCTTTATATAAAGAAAGAAATATTGAAATACCTAAAGAAATCGCTGGTATGATGTTATCAGGAATTCTATCAGATACTTTAATCCTTAAATCACCTACAACTACAGAATTAGATAGAAAAGCAGTTAAAGAGTTATCTAGTATTGCAGAAGTTAATTATGAAGAATATGGTCTTAATTTAATTAAAGCAGGTACATCACTTGATGGTATGAGTCATGAAGATGTACTATATAATGACTTTAAACTATATACTGTAGATGATAAGACTTTAGGTATAGGACAATTCTTTACTACTAACTTTGATGATATTAAAAAAGATATGGATTCATATCTTGATACTTTAGATAGAGAAGCAGAAGGTAATAACTATTCATTAATTGCTTTATATATAACAGATATTATTAAGAATGGTTCTTATGTCCTATTTAATAGGAAAGCTAAAGATATAATGGATAATGCTTATGATAAAGAGATGAGTGAAGGAGAATACCTACAAGACTGTGTATCTCGTAAGAAGAATGTTGTGCCTGTAATAATGGCAAGTTTTGAGAAATAGTATAGTTTAGGCTATACTATTTCTTTTGACTATTTTTTAAGTTTTTGTTTTTAATAATAGTATTCAGAATATTACCTAATTTTTACCTATTTTCTATTGACACAAGTTATCTATTGTGATACATATATAAATATAAGAGGCGATGTGTAAAAGATGGCGAAAGGAGGAAATTTAAAATTTCTTAAAAAAGCATAAATTTTATAAATTCAAGTAATTTTTGATATGAATATTTAAAATTCATCTAGAGAAAATAGTAAATTGAAGACTTATTTTTCTTGAATTTTGCAAATTGCCTTTTTGCAATCATTTATAGAGTGTGCTATAAGTATTGCAGAAGGAGGAATTATATGAATAAAGTCCCAAGATTTATTTCCTTATTAGCAGATACAACTGCTAAAGCTTTACTTAAAGATAAACGTTATAGTTGGTTCTATGAAGATATTATTAGATTTAAAACTGGTATTGATTTAACAATATATAAGTTAGTTGACCCAGAAATGAATACTGGTAATAAAATTAAAGATTATAGAGCAGATTTAATTTATGAAAAAGGAAAACAAATTATTAATCTAGAATTAAATCAATTTATTCACGAATACACTTTAACAAAGAATCTATACTATGCTTTAAGATTAGCGGGTTATGGTTACTTATCAGGAGAAGATTATGATGAAAGATATGTAACCCAAATTAATTTAAATAATAAAGTAGGAAATGATGGCAAGAAAGGTAATAGTTTAATAGATTATAAGTTGCAAGATCCCAAATATGCAAAAATATTAAAAAATTTAAATATTATAGATATATATCTTTTAAATTACAAAGGAATAAGATATAATGGAACTAACAAATATGAAACTTACTTATCTATGTTAACAGCAAACTCTTACGAAGAGATGGAAAAAATAGTAGGTGATTTAGAAGAAGGGAGGATAATTATGGAGAAGTTAAAAGAATTAGGTTTAGATGATAAATTTGGAATGCTTTATGATGCAGAGATAGTACATAAGAAAGAAGTAAATTCTGCTAGAAAAGAAGGGGCTAATAATGAGAAAAAAACTATTGCAAAGAATCTTCTTAAAATGAATTTATCTGTTAAAGATATAATGAAAGCGACAGGGCTTTCTAAAAAACAAATAACAGCATTGATGTAGTAAGTAAACATTAAGGGATTGAGTAAAAAATAGAAATATTCATTTCTGCTCAGTCCCTTTATTAATTTAAGATAAATTTCTTGTGTTTATAAATGTCTAATAGTTTTATTCTACTTTCTTTTATCATATTTTAATGGTATACTTAACTAGTAGAAAAGAGGTTAATTATGACAGATATTATTAATACAATCATTTTAGGAATCATTCAGGGAATTGCGGAGTTTTTACCTATTTCAAGTAGTGCTCATCTAATTGTTTTTAGAGACCTTTTTGGAATAGGTACAGATATGTCTAGTAAAGTAGCTTTATGTTTTGATTTAGCTTTACACTTAGGTACATTACTGGCAATAGCAGTGTTCTTCTTTAAAGACTTTTTAAACATGGTTATAAAAGGTTTTACTAAAGGTGTTAAAGATAAAGATGGTAAACTATTCTGGCAAATAGTAGTTGCAACTATTCCTGCCGCTATCGTTGGAGTTTTATTTGAAGAGACAATAGAGAATGCTATTAGGACTAATTACTTATTAATCGCTACTGCCTTAATAGTTATGGGTATTATCATTTATTTAGTAGATAAAAACTGTAAAGAAGAGAAAAATACAAAAGAAATATCTTTTAAAGATGCTATTATTATTGGTTGTTCTCAAGTCTTTGCCCTAATACCAGGTTTTTCTCGTAGTGGTACAACTATCGCTAGTGCAAGATGTTTAAAAGTAGATAGAGAAAGTGCCGCTAAGTTTTCATTTTATTTATCAGCACCAGTTGTTCTAGGAGCATGTGTTCTACAATTACTTGATGATGGAGCAGTTTCATTAATTATGGAAAATTGGGCTATCTTTATTTTAGGAATTGTTGTATCATTTGTTACTGGTTTAATTTGTATTAAATTCTTACTACAATATCTTAAAAAACATGACTTTAAACTATTTATGATTTATCGTATTATCCTTGCAATAATTGTTATTTTAACAGTAATATTTTAGATTGTCTAATAATTTGTGCACCTAGGTGCATAAATTTTGCACCTAAGTGCAAAATTTATGAAATGGTAATTGAAACAAAAACTGTTTATTATATGAATTTGTAAAAAACGTATTTAAAGAGGTGATAACTTATGCATAATACTCTTGCTTTATTTATAACATTCTTATTAGGATTTTTTATCATTATTGGAGTTATAATAGCATTCTTTTTAAAGAAACAAAAGAAAGTCTTAGACTTTATCTTTGCCTTTGCCCTTTCAATTCTCACAATGCTAATACTAACAGATTTATTAGGGCATACTATAGAGCATTTAGGAATTAAACACATTTATCTATTTATTCTCTTTACTTGTCTTGGACTTTTAATCTTTAAAATAATAGATGATTTTATCCCAGAGCATGAAGATGTTAAGATGACTAAGAAAGAAGAGAAGAAAAATATTGTTCATATTGGAGTTCTTGCAACTATTGCCTTAATCATTCATAACTTTGTCGAAGGTATGGCTATTTATTTAACTGCCACTAATGATATTAATTTAGGTATAATGATGGCTTTAGGAGTAGGACTTCATAATATACCTTTAGGAATAATTATTACTACAACATTAAATAATGATGAAAAACTAGGTAAATATCTATTTTGCATAATCTCTTTATTTATTTCTAGTTTTGTAGGAGGATTATTACTTTACTTATTAAATATTAATACTGTCAGTGATATTGTAATAGGTTCTTTGCTTGCTCTTACTATAGGTATGCTTTTATATATTATTATCTTTGAGTTATATCCTAAAGTTAAGAAGACTTCTGATAAGAAAATTACTATTATTGGGTTAAGTTGTGGTGTTGTCATTGCATTACTTGCAATGCTTATAGGTTAGGTGTTATTATGTTAGATAAAATTTGTTATATTTTTCTTTTATTTATTATTTATTCGTTTGTAGGTTATATTGCCGAGATTATTAGTTGTTCAATAAATTCTAAAAAACTAGTTTTAAATAGAGGTTTCTTCTTAGGACCATATTTACCAATATATGGAATATGTTGTTTATTGATGGGATCATTTATTATAAGATATAAATCTGATTTAATTACAGTTTTTGTTATGAGTGCTTTTGTTTGTACTACTGTAGAATATATTACTAGTTATGTCTTAGAAAAGATATTTAAAGCAAGATGGTGGGATTATAGTGATAGAAGATTTAATATTGAAGGAAGAGTTTGCTTATATAATGCCTTTTTATTTGGTATAGGGGGTGTATTCTTTACTTATGTCCTTAATCCTTTAGTAATATCGACACTAGATAAACTTCCTATAATGGTTCTTAGAATAGTTTCTTTTATTTTAATGTTCATTTTTATCGCTGATGTTATTATTACTATTAGAACTCTTTATCAAGTTAAAGTATCATCACGAAAATTTAAAAGTAGGGATGTAACCGCTGAACTTACAAAACTAATAAGAGAAGAACTTACTAAGAAACGTGATATTAAAACTAATTTCTTTGTTAGACATATGTTAAATGCCTTCCCTTGGATTAATACTAGTGATTATAATAACCCTCTTAGTAAATTAAAAAGATATAGTATAAAAGGAATAAAAAAGAAGCAAAAATAATTGTCAAGTTATGTAGAAATGCTTTAAAGACTAATATAAATGTTAAAAAAGATGATATACTTTATAGTTAGAAAGGAATATTTATGAAAATAAAAGAAGATATTAATAAATATATATTTAGAGGTTATGATATTAGAGGAGTTGTTCCTACTGATATTGATGTAGATACCGCTTACACTATAGGAATGGGTTTTGGTAGTAAATTAATAGATTTAGGAAAAGATAAATGTGTCGTAGGTCATGATAATAGAATCTCTTCTCCTGATTTACATCAAGCCTTGATACAAGGTTTAATCGATACGGGAGTTAATGTTTATGATTTAGGACTATGTACAACCCCAATGTATTATTTTGGATGTATTGATTTGAGTATTGATTCAGGTATTATGGTAACTGCAAGTCATAATCCTAAAGATGAGAATGGTTTTAAATTTGCTTTTAAAGATTATGATAATGCTAAAGGAAAAGAAATAGAAGACTTTTATGACTTTATAAAGAAAGGTGACTTTCATTATGGTGAAGGTTCTATTACTAGAAAAGATGTAAAAGAAGATTATTTAAGTGCCTTAACCGATAATTTATCTTTTGGTAAGAGAAAAGTTAAAGTAGTACTTGATCCTGGTAATGGAACTACATCTATACTATTAAATGATGTTTTTAAAAGAGTAAATGTAGATTATACTATTATTAATGGTGAAAGTGATGGAAGTTTTCCTAATCATCATCCAGATCCTTCTATTGAAAGTAATCTAAATGAGTTAAAAGAGACTGTTTTAGATAAGAACTTTGATGTTGGTCTTGCTTTCGATGGAGATGGTGATAGAGTAGGAGTTGTTTCTTCTAGTGGTAAGTTTATACCAATAGATTATTATATGATTATAATTATTAGAGATATTATTAATAAAGTAAGTAATAAGACATTTCTTTATGATGTTAAATGTAGTAAGAGTCTAGAAGATGAAATAAATAAATTAGGGGGAACACCTTATTGTTATAGAACAGGTAACTCTTATACTAAAGCGAAAGTTAAAGAGTTAGATCTTGCTTTTGGAGGAGAATTATCAGGTCATGTTTACTTTAGAGATAAATTCTTAGGTTTTGATAGTGGTATTTATGCAGGGTTAAGATTACTTGAAATACTATCTAATACTAATAAGAGTATAGATGAATTACTTGATGGTATTAATAGATATTATTCTACTCCAGAGACAAAATATAAGACTACTGATGAGATTAAGTTTGATGTAGTTAAAAAGATAGAAGACTATTGCAAAGAAAAAGGTTATACTTATAATAATATAGATGGAGTTAGAGTAACATTTGATGATTCTTGGGCTAGTGTAAGAGCATCTAATACAGGTCCAAATTTGACAGCAAGATTTGAAGCATCTACTGAAGAAAGACTTGAAAGTATTAAAAATGAATTTGAAGGATTAATCTTTAAGTACAATAAATAAACTAAAAACATATCTTATAATAGGAAGGATGACTAAAAATGAAAGTAGTTATAACAGCAGGAGGTACAGGGGGACATATTTTTCCAGCTTTAGCATTAATATCTAAACTTAAAGAAAAAGATAAGGATGTAGAGATTCTTTATATTGGTACTACTGATAGAATGGAAAAAGATATTATACCAAAAGAAGGAATACCTTATATAGGAATAGAGATGAAAGGACTAAATAGAAAAAATATCTTTAAGAATATAGATGTTATGAAAACATATTTTAGAGCCGTAAAGAAAGCTAAGAATGAGTTAGTTAAGTTTAAACCTGATGTAGTTATAGGCTTTGGTGGTTATATATCTGCACCAGTTATATATTCTGCATCTAAACTTAATATAAAAACAATTATTCATGAACAAAACTCTATACCAGGTGTTTCCAATAAATTCCTATCAAGATATGTAGATAAAGTATTAGTATCTTTTAAAGAAAGTATTAAAGATTTTCCAAAAGATAAAACAATCTATACAGGAAATCCTCGTAGTGAACAGATAAAAGATATAGAAAAGGTAAGTAAAACAACCTTAGGCTTTAAAAAAGATAAAGCACTTGTTATAATAGTTATGGGTTCACTTGGATCTTTAACAATGACTAAGAAGTTAAAAGAGGCATTACCTCTATTTAAAGATAAAGATTATCAAGTCTTATTAATAACAGGTAAAAACTATTATGATGATTATAAAGATATAAAATTAAGTAGTAATGTAAAATTAGTACCATTTATTGATAACTTAATAGGACTAATGAAAGATACAGACTTAATAGTAACTAGAAGTGGTGCCTCTACAATTGCAGAAATAACAAGTATAGGACTACCTGCTATTATGGTACCTAGTCCATATGTTACTAATAATCATCAATATGTAAATGCTAAGAGTCTAGAAGATGATGGAGCATGTATAATATTGGAAGAGAAGGACTTTAATAAAGATAGTTTAGTTAATCTATTAGATAAGACTCTTAATGATAAAGAAAAATTAAAAAGTATGAAGAATGCTTTATTAAAAAGAGGAGTAACAGATAGTGCATCTAGAATATATGAAGAGATTTTAAAATTAGTTAGGGATGAGTAGAATGAAGGAGTTTTTAAAAGAAGTAGAATCTAATGATATAGGAAAGATTCAAAAAGATGTTTTCGCTAGTAAGTTTACTACTTATAAAGTAGGAGGATTAGTAAGAGCGATAATATATCCTAAAAATACTGATAAGTTAGTATTATTATGTAAGTTAATAAAAAAATATAATATTAAGTATAAAATACTTGGTAATGGAAGTAATCTATTATTTAGTGATAAGACTTATGAAGGAGTTTTAATTAAATTAGATGAGTTTGATAAAATAGAGTTCTTTGGTACCAAAGTAACTTGTGGCGCGGGAGCAAGTTTAATGAAAGTAGCAAGAGAATCTATTAAAAAAGGGCTAGCAGGACTAGAATTCGCTTGTGGTATACCAGGAACAATTGGGGGAGCAGTTTATATGAATGCAGGGGCTTATAAAAGTGATATGGGTTATATTACTAGAACTGTTAAAGTCTTAACAGATGATTTAAAGATTATAACTCTAACTAATGAAGAAATGGATTTTCATTATCGTAGTAGTTTCTTACAGTCTCATCCTAACTATATATGTTTAGAAGCAACTTTAAGCTTACAAAAAGGTGATAAAAATGCTTTAGAAGAAGTTGTTAAAGATAGAAGAGAAAGACGTGTTAAATCACAACCATTAACCTATCCTAGTGCAGGTAGTGTCTTTAGAAATCCTCCTAATGCCGATCCATCAGGTAAGTTAATAGAAGATTTAGGACTTAAAGGACTTACCAAAGGAGGAGCAGAAGTTAGTGAAATACATGCTAATTTTATAATTAATAAAAATAATGCAAGTGCTAAAGATATACATGATTTAATACTATTTGTAAAAGATGCAGTTAAAGAACATTATGGAATAGATTTAAAAGTAGAACAAGAATTTGTAAATTGGGAGTAAGAGTGATATATGGCTAAAGTAATCAAGAAGAAAAAATTAAGACTATTACCATTTTTTATATTTATTATAGTAATCACTGTAATAGTTTTTGCATGTTTATTTATTCTTGATACTAAAGTCAAAAATATTATAATTACAGGTAATGAAGTACTTAGTGATGATGATATAATAGAATTAGCAGGACTTACAGATTATCCTAGTTTCTATAAGACATTAAATATAACTATGAAAAATAATATAAAAGAAAATCCTCTTATTAAGAGTGTTGATATTAATAGAAGTTTTTATCATATTATAGAGATTAATGTAGACGAATATGAGATTCTTTATAAAAGAGAAGATAATGGTAAGTATGTTTTAGAAAATAAAGAAGAAGTAACTCTTGATAAAGAGACTCCTTATACTATACCTAGATTAATTAATGAGATACCCAAGAAGATATTAAATAGATTTATTAAATATTATAAAAGGGTTGATTTAAGTATTAGAGAAAAGATTAGTGAAATAAAGTATGACCCTAATGACATTGATGAAGAGAGATTTTTACTTTATATGGATGATGGTAATAGTGTTTATATAACTATTACTAAGTTTGAAAGATTAAATTATTATAATGATGTACTACCACAATTAGATGGTAAGAAAGGTTATTTATATTTAGATTCAGGTAATCATTTTCAGATTATGCAATAAATAAAGAAGCACTTAGGCTTCTTTATTTATTTCTTCTAACTCTTCTTCACTTAAACCAGTATTTCTAGATACTATATCTATAGGTATGCCATCTTTAAGGAAATTTTTAGCAATTTCTATTTCTTTTGCTTTAGCACCCTCTTCTAGTCCATCTGCCTTACCATCATCATAACCCCAACTACGAGCGGTATTAATCATTTTTTTCTGCATCACTTCATTGTCATAGGCTAATCCAAACTTATCATCAAGTCCTAGTCTTTCTAATTCATCCACAATCTTTAATGCCTCCTTATCATCTCCTGCTATTTCTCTTAACTCTTCATAAGAGTTTGCAGTAAATAAAGATAGATATGCTTCTTCTTTATTGTCTCCATTATATCTTATTCCTTTGTAGTTTTCAAGATACACTTCATATATTTCAAAATCTTTTATTTCTCTATTAGTTACCTTATCCATCAAATAGAATGAACCTTTACTAACATAAGGATGCTTTTCTTTATTAAAGTTTATTTGAATGACTTTCTTCTTCTTAATATCTTCACCACTATTCAAACTTTTAGCAAGTAAGGCATATACATATAATCTATCTTTATATTTTGTCTCTTCACTAGGAAATTGGTTCATCTCTATTGATATAACTAGATCAACTAGATCACTTACAAGTAATATATCTAAATGATAATCACGTTTTTCATTACCACTATTAAGTTCAGCATCATATAACTTAAAATCCTTAATATCCATATTTATAAAAGGTTTAATAATAGTATTAAAGAATTCTTTATAATCTTCTATTTTAAAGAAATGTTTAAATGTAGTATCACTTAAAAGACTAATAAATTTCTTTTCACTCTTTTCTTTAGTATCTTTATTTTCTTCTTGTTTCATAATATTTATACCTCCAACAATAATGATTTATCTGCAGATGTCTACACTCTAACATATGGAGGAAATCATTGCAAAAAGAGAATTTTGTAAATTCACTCTAAAAACAGGGGCAATTTTATAAATTCGTCTAGAGAGAATTAAAAATTGACTCTAAAAAATAGGGTCAATTTAAAAAATTAATAGTTTTTTCACTTATTTGTAAATAACTTGTAATTTACAAATAACTTACTTGCATTACCCTTATATTTATTTTATAATCTATTTATAAGAATAAAGAGTATTAAGAATAGCAAAATGTATATACTAAAGGATATAGGAGTGAAGTAAGAATGGAAGAAACTAATAATAAAAAGAAGCAAGTAATAACAATAGTAATTAGTATAGTAATTATATTAGTATTAGCATTAGCGATAAGTTATGCTTACTTTTCTACACAGTTATATGGAACAGATCAAATAGTAAAAGTAGGGGAGTTAGAGTTAGTATTAGATGAGACTAGTGAGGGGATAAGTTTAGATAATGCTATAGGTATAAGTGATAGTAAAGGTATGAGTTCAACACCTTCTACTTTTGAGTTAAGAAATAATGGCAACAAGGCTGTAGATTATACAATTTATTTAGATGATAATACTATAAGTGATACTGATACAAGAATAGATGATAAGTATTTAAAGTATAATTTAAATAAGAATGGAATTGACAGTGGAGCGACACTTTTAACTAAGACAGGAACTAACCCTAATAGAGTATTAGATTCTGGAACTATAGAAGGTGGAAGGACAAATACATATAGTCTAAATCTTTGGATAACTAGTGATGTAGATGGTAATTATTCAGGTCAAGTATTTAGTGGTAAGTTAAGAGTAGAAGTATCTCAAGAAAGACCAACAGTAGCAGAAACATTGTTAGCAAATATACCTAAAGATAATCTTTATGATGATGGGATAGATACATTTATAACGGGAACTGACCCTAATAACTATATCTGGTATAGTGGAAAGTTATGGAGAGCGGTGTCTGTAAATAAAGAAGCAAAGACGGTTAAATTAGTAACGCAGTGGACTATAAGCACAATTCCATATAATCCTGAAAAACAAACTGCATTTGAAGGAAGTTATATGGAAGATTGGCTAAATGATACAACAGTAGATGGATTCTTAGGTAATTTAAGAGATTATGATAACTTTATCGTAACAGATAGTGTATGGGATGCGACAATGGATGCAACAGATTTAGGAAGTATAACAAGACCAAATGGGACTACCACAGTAACCGATGCAGTAGGATTACTTAATATGTATGAATATCAATCTAGTTATACAGGAACAACATATAGTAATGGTTATTTAAATAATGTACTTTGGTGGTGGACCTTAACACCATACAGTACGTCTAACGTGCGTTACGTGAGCAACAATGGTGACGCGAACTACCGTACTTCGGCCAACGCGAGCGGTGTCCGGCCATCAATAAATCTAAAATCTAGCGTTAAAATTGTAGATGGTGATGGAACAATAGATAACCCTTATCGCTTAAACGGAGATAATGATACTAATCTTTCAGGAACATTGTTGTCAAGCAGGTATAGTGGGGAATATATAAGATTTGGAAATGATGAAAATAATCTATATAGAATAGTAAGCCACGAAAATGGAACAGGAACAAAAATAGTAAGTGCCGAACCATTAAAGAGTTCTGGTACCTTTATAACAAGTGCATTTGATAGTAATAGTAGTGTTAATTATTCAAGTAGTACAACAATAGGTACATTCTTAAATGGAGAATATTTAAATAGTTATGTAGATAGTACATATAGTGATATGATAGAAGATAATACAACTTGGTATCTTGGAACTGTAGGAATTGGTACTTCATATAAATTAGCAAAATATACAGATACTAATATGAGTAGTACAACTGCATCAATAACGAATGCTAAAGTAGGATTACTAAGATTAGGAGAATTAATGTCCGGACAATTTGATAGATATGGTAATAATACATCTTATTGGACTTTAACACCATACAGTACGTCTTACGTGCGTAATGTGAACGACTATGGTTACGCGTACAACATTACTTCGGCCCGCGCGCTCGGTGTCCGGCCGTCAATAAATCTAAAATCAAACGTGCAAATTGTAAATGGTGATGGAACTAAAAACAATCCATTTACATTGGAACTAGCTAGTTAAGAGTATCTTTTATAGATATTCTTTTTCTTTTCCCATAATTTCCCATAATTCTTTTATAATTTATACACTTTTAATTGATATGATTAATACGTAAAAGAAAGGAAGTGGTAAATGTAGTAGAGAATTTTAAGTTACGTTTACAACTATAGTTTTTTTACATAAATTATAGAAAAGAAAGGAGAGTGATAAGCCTACTTACTTGTAGGCAAAAACTTGAATTAATGTTATACTAGGGGTAGGTGGTGTCTATGTATAAAATATGTTTAGTTGAAGATGAAACTGATTTAGCAACTGTAGTTAAAATGTATTTAGAAAAAGCAGGCTATGACGTTGTTACCTTTACTAAAGGAAGCGAAGCCATTAGTTATATAGGTAATCCTGTTGATGTCTGGATTCTAGATATTATGTTAGGAGATGATGTTAATGGCTATGATGTAATCAAAGCAATTCGTGAAAAATATCCCCTTGTACCTGTAATATTTACATCTGCAAGAGATCAGGATTTGGATCGAATTTTAGGCCTTGAGTTAGGTAGCGATGATTACATTACTAAACCTTATTCTAGTAAAGAACTTGTTTTAAGAGTTAATAATATTATAAAAAGAGTATATCAAAGTACTGAATCTAAGATTCTAAATTATTTAGATTATTCTATAGATTTAGATAAACGTATTGTAAGTGTTAAAGATAAACCTATTAAGCTTACAACACTAGAATTTGATTTACTTATATTATTAGTAGAAAATATTAATAAATCTTTTTCAAGAGAAGATATACTTGATGCTGTATGGGGTAATGATTACTTTGGTAGTGATAGAGCCGTAGATGATTTAGTTAGAAGACTTAGAAAGAAAATGCCTTTATTAAACGTTAATACTATTTATGGATATGGATATAGATTAAGTGCATGAAATATCTAAATAAACTGTCTCATCAGTTATTAATATTAATAATAGTAGTATTTCTAGCTTTCTTTCTAACTCTTGGCATAATATTACCTCAAGTCATTGTCCCTTCTGCAGAAAGTAATATCTATAGTTACTTAAGAGAACCTCTTGAATTTGTCCAATCAGATATTAATGAAGACTTAGTTACAACTGAGATTGCATACCTATATAAAATAGGAAATACAGTTGCCTATTCAGATAACATCCATGATATTATAGACTTTAATGATGTTAATGATATTATGGATGCCTTTAAAAGTAATTACGGAAAATTTATTTATAAAAATCAAATTTATTATTATTATACACTCCATAATGATGATGTTACTAAAATAGCTCTTACCAATGATACTTATATTGAAAAGACTAAACAAGATATATTAGACGCAGTACTACCTGTAGTAATACTAGCTTTTCTAATAATCGCTTTAATCCTTATATTCTGGGGAAGCTTTATAGTTAGAAAAATAGAAAAGTTAAAACAAAAAATTGACAACATTGATAATGATAACTATGATCATAGTATATCATTTCAAATTGACGATGAAATGCGTTCATTAGAACTGGCTATTGAAGATATGCGTATCTCTTTAAAGAACCAAGAAGAGTATCGTAATCAAATGTATCAAAATATTTCACATGATTTTAAAACACCTCTCACCGTAATAAAATCATATATAGAAGCTTATAATGATAAAATAGAAGATGCTAATACTGTAATAGATGTTATTAGTGAACAAACTGATAAGCTTGAATTAAAAGTTCATTCACTTCTTTATTTGAATAAATTAGATTATTTAAAAGATAATAAAAAAGTAGACTATGAGTTAGTAGATATTAAAAAAATAATTAATACTGCGATAAAAGAATTTAAGTTTAGAAGAAAAGATGTTAAATTCGAAGTTTCTTTTGATAAAAATAGTAAATTCTATGGTACTTACGATTACTTTGAGACTGTAATAGATAATATCCTTGCTAACTTCATGAGATATACAGAGTCTACAATTAAAATTACTGCCAAAAATAACCGTTTAACCTTATATAATGATGGTCCTAATATCGATGATACTCTCCTTGAAGGAATCTTTACTCCGTTCCGGAAAGGTATTAAGGGTGAATTTGGATTAGGACTTTCAATAGTCAAAAAAACCTTATTACTAATGAACTATGATATTAAAGTTAAGAACGAAAAAAAAGGTGTATCCTTTGTTATATTTAAGAAGACTTCTAAATAATAGAGGTCTTTTTGATTGTTATGCTTCTTTTAGACTGTTTTCATTCAGTAAAAAGTCATATAAACTCATATAAATTATTCCATCCTCATCTTGCCATTTAATAAAATGATCATAAACAATAACTATTTTTTTGAAATTATCACCTACATTTAAAAGTGATTGTATTTCTTGCTCTTTTTTATTGTTATCTTCAATACTATATGCAGATTGAATGTAATACTTATCGCTACCTTTGTTAGCGACAAAATCAACTTCAAGTTGTTTATAATCCTTTTTCCCATTTTTGATACTTCTTTTTTCTACAAGTCCAACATCAACATTAAAACCTCTTCTTCTAAGTTCAATATATATTATATTTTCCATTATATGTGTTCTTTCTAATTGTCTAAAATTAATTAAACTGTTTCTAATACCTATATCTACAAAATAATATTTAGATGGAGTTTCAATATATTTTTTCCCCTTTACATCAAATCTTTTAGATTTCTCAATTAAGAAAGCTTCTTCTAAATATTTTAAGTATAAAGATATTGTTTTATTTGTAATACTTTTATTTCCTTTACTTACAAATGTATTATATAGTTTAGTTGGATTAGTAAGAGAACCTATACTTGAAGATATTATTTCAATTAAAGTTTTTAACTCATCATCATTTCGTATATCATTTCTTTCAACTACATCATTGATATATACATTATCTTTCTGATAATTTAAATAATCAATTTTTTCTTCTCTTGTCTTAAAAGTAGTAATTAAAGGAAGCCCTCCATAGTTTATATACTCATCTAAGCCTTTTACTTCATTATCATCATAAACTGACATAAACTCAGAAAAACTTAAAGGGTAAACTTTTATTTCATCTCCGCGGCCTCTAAATTCAGTAATTATATCACTTGATAGAAACTTAGAATTACTTCCTGTTACATATACATCGAGATTTGGTTTTCTCAAGAAACCATTTAAAACACTTTCAAAATTATCTACTTTTTGGATTTCATCTAAAATAATATAATAAGTTTTATCATCAATAACTTTATTCACAACATATTCGTAAAGCTTTTTCGGATTAGTGTATTCTTCATTTTCAATAGAATCTAATTCTAATTTTATAATATGTTTTTCATCGACACCATTTTCTAATAAATAATTCTTAAAAATAGGATCAAGTAAATATGATTTACCACATCTTCTTATACCTGTAACTATTTTTATAAGATGATTTTCTTTTTTAGTTATTAGTTTGTTTAAATAATAATTTCTTTCAATTTCCATAGCAATTCTCCTTTATAAGTTATTAATAGTATATACTAAAATATGGTATTTATCAATAGATATTCCAAAAAAACTGGAAATGGACAGTCTTTTTGAAATAGAATTGTGTTTATACTTCTAAATAATAGAGGTATTTTTGGTTATATTATTAATAAGAAAGGCAGTGACTAAAAATGAATATATTAATAACTGGTTCTAGAAGTAATATTGGATATAGTCTTGGTAAGGCTCTTGCATTACGCGGTCATATTGTTTATGCAGGATGTAAGACTTTATTAGAAAAGAATGCTTTAGAAAAGAAAATTAATCATGAGAAGATTATTATGTTTCCTATAGTGTTAAATTTATTAAATAGTGATTTTGATATAGATAAACTTGATATAGACTGTTTAATATTACATGCTTCTATTGGTAATGGAGGTAGTATCTTAGAACTATCTAATGAAAGATTTAATGAAGTAATAGATGTTAATATTAAAGGTAATTTTAGACTATTACAGAAGTATCTAAGATACTGTTATTATCATAAAAGACGTGGTAAAGTCTTTATAACATCATCCATGGCTGTGTTTTATCCTTTACCATATCTATCTACTTATACTTCAAGTAAATTATATCTATATCAACTTGCAAATACTCTTAGATTAGAATTACTATATCAAGGTCTTGATGTAAGTATCTCTTTAATAATGCCTAGTGCCTATTATACAGGTTTTAATGACTTAATGATAGATAATAAATCTAAAGATGAATATATTCTTAAAGATAAGGCTATAACTATCTCTAAATATCAAAAGATTATGTTTAGTTTATTAGAGAATATTGATTATAGTTATTTAGTTAAAGAAGTAGTTAAAGAGATAGAAAAAGATAAGCCTAAGTTTATTATTTCAAGACCACTTAATCAAAAAATATTTACAAAAATATATATCTTAATTAAGACTCTTATAGTATAATAAAGTGTATGTAAAAGAGGGATGTAAATGGATGCTAAGACATATTTAAATAATATAAGAGATAAAAATGATGATAATAGTCTTAAGTATGATAAGATGATTAGTGAGATTCCTTATATTACTAATCCTAAAGATTTAGAGAAATTAAAAGAAATACTTAATGAATTAAGAAATGAGAATAAAGATTTATATGACTATATTGTTTCTTTATTAAAAAAAACTGATGACTTAAATGAATTGTTTCTTTTATATAAAGAATATAAAGAAGCGAAGTTAAGAGAAGAAGTACTAGATAGTGAGGTTAGATCTAAGACAACAGAGTTTAATAATATAAAAGAAGATTTAAGTGATAAAGAAGATGATTTAAAAGACTTTGATAAAGTTGCCAAAGAACTCAAAGCAACAAGTAAGATTCTTGATGATATAAGCTCTACCGCTAGCATTAACTTAGATAGAACTTTCAATGATTTAGAGAAAGAAGAATCTAAAAGACTAGGTTTTGGTACTAAAGCCTTACTTGCCCTAGGTAGTTTTCTTGCCTTTAAAAATAATCATAATATCGTTGGAACACTCCTTGCAACATATCTTTCTTATAAAGTATTAAGTGAACTATCTTCATTTAATAAGAATAACTATATAGATTTATGTAATGAATATATAGATAGTTTAGAGTCTTATAAAGATAATGCCGTAGAGATAGAGAAAAACTTAGTAAGTAACCTTGATAATATAGAGAAAGTAGAGGAAGAATTAAAAACTAAATATAAAGCTTATCTAAAAGAATCTGAATTTAAAAGAATATTTAAAGTAATAGATGATATTAAAGATACAGTTAAATATAGTCTAAAAGATATAGATAAAACTAAAGATGATATTGATAGAAGCATAGATAATGGTAAAGCGAAAGTAAAGGTAATGGAAGGGTAAATATGTTTAATGATTTTATAGATGATGAGACATTTTATGATAAAGAGTATGCTAATGATAAGTTTCCTAATAGTCCTTATTATTTGAGTTTTAGGAATTGTACATTTACCAATATAGATTTTAGTAGTAGTGATTTAGAAAGAGTGGATTTTATGTCATGTAAGTTTAAATCATGTGACTTTCGTAATACTAATTTTAGTAATAATGGGATAAAAGATTTATCATTCATAAACTGTAATTTGTTAGGAATAGATTTTAGTAATAGTATACTTATGGATACTACTATAACTGATTGTAATTTAGATTATGCAAATTTTTCTAGTACGAGATTTAAAAGTTTTAAATTTATTAATTGTTCTTTAAAAAATTCTAGTTTTGAAGAAGTTAAATTTAAGAAAGTAGAGTTTGAAACTTGTGATTTAACAGATTCTTTATTTATACATACTTCATTAGATAAAATAAAATTAAATACTTGTAATATTAAAAATATTAAAGTATCTTTAAATGAATTGAAGGGTGTAGTAGTTAATACACTTCAAGCATTAGATTTAAGTCTATTATTAGGTATTAAAATAGAAGAGAGTGATTAGATTGAATATATATGCCCATAGAGGTTTATTTGATAATAAAAAAATAGTAGAGAATACTATTAGTTCTTTTAAGAAAGCTTTACTAGATAATCTTAATATTGAACTTGATATTAGAGTAACTAAAGATAATAAAATAGTAGTTTTTCATGATAATAATATTAAAAGATTAACTGGTATAGATAGATTAGTTAAAGATATGACATATGCTGAGTTAAGTAATGTTAAACTTTTAAATACAACAGATAAAATACCTCTTTTAGAAGATGTATTAAAGTTAGTAAACGGTAGAGTCACTTTACTGATAGAAATTAAAGTAAATCTTTCTAATAATACTTTAAATGAATTAAATAAGTTATTACTTGATTATAATGGTAAAATATTATTACAAAGTTTTAACCCTATAATACTTAGAAAAATGACTTATACAAGCTTAAAAAGATATAAGATGGGGATTTTATTAACTAATGAATATAAAGACTTTAAAAGAGCTTTATATGATGTTTTTATCTATAAATATTTAATAAAACAAAAATATATTAGTTTTATCTCTAGTCCTAAAGAATTAGTACTTAAAGTAAAAGAAGTGTCTTTAAAAGAATTATTTGTATGGACTATTAAAACTAAAGAAGAATTTATTAAGTATAAGAAATATAGTAACAATTTAATATGTGAAGAAAAAGGAATAGTTAGAGATAAGTAACTATTCCTTTTAAATTTTATTTCTTTTTCTTGTCTTTTACTAATGTAATATCCTGTATTAAATCTCCATTAATTAAACGAATTACATTTTTATCTTCTACTTTTACCCAATTATCTTCAACATCAATAATTTTTACCTCTGTACCAAATGAATTATTAAATAATATAATAGTACATGTTTTACCAATAAATTCTTTTATTAGTTTCTCTGGCATTTTTCTTTTTCTTCCTTTCTTCTTTCTTATTATGTTTAACATAATAAGATTTTTTCTTTTATTTTTGGAAATCAATATATAAATTAATATTAAAATTAATATAATCAAAAAATATGCATTAATAATATATCATCTCCAATCCATTAAAAATATAATAACATAACATAATTGGTATTTCAATAAATATATGTTAAAGAAACAAAAAAAATATATGTTAAAGAAACAAAAAAACTAGGTGTGGACCCTAGTGATTGATAAATGGTAGCGAGAGGGGGATTCGAACCCTCGACCTTTCGGGTATGAACCGAGCGCTCTAGCCAACTGAGCTATCTCGCCATAAAACATTAGCAAGATTATATTACCACAATTCATTAAATTTGACAATATATTTTTTGCTTTTTTCATAAGTGATACTAATTATATTATTAACTAATTAATTTAAAATATACCTATAAAGAAGAAGTAATATTTAAAACATTACTTCTTCATACTATAAACATAATCTATTGGTCTTTTATAGCCATTTAGTCTTTTAGATAAAACCTTCATCGCTCTATCTTTATTACTAGTTAAAGGAAATAATTTACTACTTATAACATAATTGTATAAATTATTTTCTATAAGAAAACCTAAATGATTATCTTGTAAACTTTTTTCTGTAATTTCACTGAACATTCCCATTATATTATTAATATTAAGTTTTTCAATATCATTCTTATCTTTAGTTAGATATTCATAGTGCCACCAATCTGGATCAATTAAGACTATACTTTTCTCTGTTAATAGAATATTTTCTCTTTTTAAATTATCAAGCCTCATTTTATATTCACTCATTATTTTTAGCAATTTAAATATTTCCTCTATATTATATAATAAATACTCAGTAGGAACTTCTAAAAAGTTTTTATATATTTCCTCATAATAAGAAAGTAAATAAGCATCTGCTGTATATTTATATTTTTTATCTTTATATAATATTTTTTTAATATCAGCAAGGTTATGATGTTTTATATTACTTAAATCTTTATAAATATCATTTTTTAGAAAATTCTTTTCTAAATAAATACCTCTATCATAACGTTTGAAACATAAATCTTCACTATATCTATAAACAGTTGCACAGACTCCATGACCAACTTCATTATTTAGCACATCATCAGGAATTATAACCTCTTTATCATTTTCATCATAATATTTCATAAAAAGTCCCTCTTTCTGCTATCTATTGTATCACAATTTATTCAACAGTAACAGACTTTGCTAAATTTTTTGGTTTATCTATATCAGCACCTCTTAAGTTAGCAGTATAATAAGCGATTAATTGATAAGGAATAATAACTAATATAGGTTTAATAAAATCACTTACTTTAGGTATATTTATAACATTAAAACTATCATCTTTATAACAATCATCACATATTAAATAAATAACTGCTCCTCGTGCTAGAACTTCTTTTAAATTACTAATAGTCTTAGCATTTAAACAAGAGTTAGTTGCACTAGCAATAACAGGGGTATTTTTCTTAATTAAAGAAATAGTACCATGTTTTAACTCTCCTGCAGCATATGATTCACTATGAATATAAGATATTTCTTTTAATTTTAAAGCACCTTCCATACTAAGATAATAATCAAGTCCTCTTCCTATATAGAAGATATCTTCTTCTTTATAGATGCTTTTTGCAATAGATAGATATGTATCTTTATCATTTAATAGGGGAGTGATTAGTTTCTCTATACTTTTAAACTCATCTATTATCTCTATTACTTTATCTTTACTAATAGTTTTATTCCTTAGTCCATGAGATAGAGCAAGAATAGAAAGAAGGGAAATTTGAGCAGTATAAGCTTTAGTAGATGCTACTGCTATTTCACTACCTGCTTTAGTATATAGACATGTATCTACTAAATAAGAAATAGTAGAGTTTTCTACATTAATAATACCAAGAGTAGGGCAGTCTTTACTTTTAACAAGTTTTAAAGCAGCGATAGTATCTGCAGTTTCTCCTGATTGTGAGATAAAGATAGTTAGTATATCTTTAGATAAAAAGTTATTTTGATACCTATATTCACTAGCTAGATAAACACTACATCTAGTATTAGTAACTTCTTCAAAAAGATATTTGGCTACTATTCCTGCATGATAAGCAGTACCACACCCGACAATAGATATTTCTTTATATTTAGTTAAATCAGGTAATGTCAATAAAGAGTCTATTTCATCTTTTATAAAAGGTAATACTGTCTTTAAAATAGTAGTTTTTTGTTCCATAATCTCTTTTAACATATAATGTTTATAATGACCTTTAGAATTATCATTATCTTTTAAATCTAGAGTATGTAATTCTTTATTTAATATTTCTCCCTTAATAGATTTAATAATAACTTCATTAGTACTAATTTTAGCATACTCAAAGTCATCTAAGATATAGTATTTATTAGTATATTTTAATATCGCTCTAATATCACTAGAAACTATATTAGTATTATCACTAATACCTATTACTAAAGGACTTTCCTTCTTTAAAACATAAAGATTGTCTAAGTCATTATCAATAATCATGGTAATAGCATAACTACCAATAACTTTATCCATAAAAGCTTTAATAGTCTTATCTACATCATTAAACTTTTCATAATAGTAATTTAATAAAGCACATCCTACTTCTGTATCTGTACTAGACTTAAAAGAATAGTTTTCTTTTTCTAACATATCTTTAATCTCTTTAAAATTTTCTATTATACCATTATGAACAATAGTAATATGGTTAACTCTATGAGGATGAGCATTAATACTATTCGCTTTCCCATGAGTTGCCCATCTAGTATGAGCGATACCTATATTACTTTCATCACTCTTATTAAGTTTATTTTCAAGTTTACTTACTTTACCACTTGTTTTTACAATATTTATTTTATTATTTTTAAGGTATGCGACTCCTGCTGAGTCATAACCTCTATATTCAAGATTTTTTAATCCCGTTATTAAAATAGGCAATATATTTCTATTTTTAGAAATTGCCCCAACAATTCCACACATATAAACTCCTTACTACTTTGATATATGTTTTGTTGTAATAAAAGATTTTACTTTTTGTCATATACCTTACGACTAGTAGCCGTGATAGTATCCACCGAATTTTCGATAACTATCAACCTCGTCAACCAAACTGGTTCTGGCGCTAAAATAAGTTATTACCTCCATCTAACTTATCCTTAATAATAGTTTATGCTAATCTTTATAAGTTTGTCAAATTACAGATGTTAATAATTGTAAAATAAAGGGAGCAATGCTATAATTTAGTTATGTTCACGTAGCTCAGTAGGATAGAGCGTTTCCCTCCGAAGGAAAAGGTCGCAGGTTCGATTCCTGTCGTGGACACCATTAATTATTTAGGAGGTTACGCATGAATATTAAAGAAGAATTAATTAAGTTAAGAAATGGGTTATTGGCTAGGTGTGATATAGAAGAAATAAAAAAACAAGAAGAGAAAGAACAAAATATTCCTAATGATACTAAAGAAAGTGTTAAAGATGAATACACTACTTTTAGAAGAATAGATTCAAGGTTAAGAAATTTAGATGATAAAGTTGATAATTATATAAACTGGTATTTTAATAATGCTGTAAAAGGACACTATACTCCTAATGGTGAATATAATGAACCAAGAAGAATGCGTGATATAATCGAAAAGGTTGCAGTATGGTATGAATTAAGATATCCTGAATATGAAGTTAATAGGCTAATGCCAGGTTCTTCTCTAGAAATAACTGAGATTAATGATGTTATGTTTAATAATAATCAATATATTACTGATACACTTGGTAATAATCAAAATGTAGATGCCTTAAATTGGCCAGATTTCTATAATAAAGAAGTTTATATTAAGTCTTTACCAAGTGATGAACAGTTTATGTTTAGAGAAGTACATTATAGAAGTAATGTTAATGTAGATACTAGTAAGCCATATGTAACTCGTTTATACCTTACACCAGATGGCATAGTAGAAGAGGCAGAGAACTTTAATTGTTTAAAAGAAGATTTACCTAATACTCATATTGATTTAGATAATTATTTTAAAGGTAAGCATATTAAAGAGGTATTAGAATATTTTAAGTCTAATAACATTACTCTTCATCCTAACAATGAAATAGAAGATGCTATTAAATGGCATGATAAATGGGTATTTCTAAAAGATGAATTTCTAAATTGCATCATGTATAGAATTATTGAACGTGGTGGGAATAGAATTGGTCCTCGTAGAGCTTTCTTATTTGCTAAAGAATTCAATAGAAATATAGATATACCTATGATGTATGGTGTTGATACAAGTGATCCTGGTTTAAAACTATTTGTAGATGAATATATTAAAGCAGGAGGTTCTAAAGATTTAGTTTGTTATGAGAACTATTTTAGTAGAGCAAAGAAAAACGAGGAACTAAAAACTATTAAAGTTGGAGAAATAATTGATTGGCTTGAACCTATAGAAAGACTTTCTAAAGGAAGGCAACTTGTAAATAAACGTTAAAAAGACACTATTATGAAAATAGAAGTTATAAATAAAAACGAATTTTATAAATATAAAGATATTATTGATAGTATTCATCTAGAAAATGCCTATCCTAATGGTTATTTAATAGATGATGACTATTTAACTAATGCTGATAAAATAGTATTAGTATTTATAGATAATAGAGTAGTAGGTTATGCTTCTTTATCAAAAGAAGATATTACTCCAGATGAAGAATGTAAGTTTTATATTGAATTATCACCTAATAATATAAAAATAAAACAAATTGCAATTACTAAAAGTTATCAAAATAAAGGTATTGGAACAGCTTTAATAAACTTTATAAAGGAATATGCTAAAGATAATAGTATTGATTATATTTATCTATATTCATTTAGTTTAAATGATAAAGCTAAAGACTTTTATTTAAAGAATAATTTTGTTATTAGTGGAGTTTGGAGTGCTCTAGAATATAAAGGTATTAAAAATCCTAAATCATATTTTTATTCATATAATGTCAAATAAAAAGAAGCATTTCGCTTCTTTTCTTTTACATTGCAATACCCATGAAGTTATATAAGATAGTCATTAAGTTTGTTTGAATTGTTGTAATATCAGTTTCTGTTAAACTATTTATATCAATGTTATTTGTAGGATTAATATTAGAGAAATCTGCGACTCCATCTGTTACTGTTTTAGTATCAGTTACAGTTAAGACATCAATATTACTTCCATAACTTGATATAGCCATATTAAATGTAGTTGTTATAATATTATTTTCTGTACTACTAGTTAAATTAGCATTTAATAAAACTCCTGTAGATGCATCACCTATACTAAGACTAATATTATTATCATTAATAGAAACAGTACCAATACTAGTATTATCACTACTTAGATTAATAGTTGTAGTTCCATTACTTTCTTCTATAACTGCTTTTAAACTCTCAGTATTTCCTTCTTTAATAACAAAGCTTTTTTCATTTCCATTATTAAATTCTATACTGTAGTCACCATCTTTATCTTTTACTCCAAATTCATAAGTTACAATGTCATCTTTCTCTAGATAAATACTATAGTATAAATAACTATTATTATCAGATGAACTACTTGATGTGGTTGTATCTAACTCATCTAAACTATTACCAAGTATCTCTTTAGCTTTATCATCTTTCTTTAAGTCATTAACTATATTTTTACTAATGTCATTAAGTCTTTCTTCATTAAGTTCTAAACTTATTTTTTTCTTACCATCTTGATTTGTTACTTTAATATCATCAGTAGTAATATTATTACCAAGACTTTCTATTATCTTATCATAAATATAGTTAACATCATCTACTGCTTGATTACTTTCTTCTAAATAAGTAAATATATCACTATTTTCAATAACAATATACTTATCAAAGATATTTCTTAGGAATACATAACTAATATCTTCAGCTTGATAAAAGTTAATACCTAATAGTTCAGTTGCATTTAATAATAATGAACCATCCATATACATTCTTTTAGATTCAGTATCAAGACGATACTCATAGTTAAAAGTACTATTATTTAAGTTACCAATAACAACATCAGTTCCATCTTCACTATTTCCTAACATAGGATTAATATTAAATCTAGTAGATCCCGTTACAGTTTGGGTAATTTTAGTATTTGTAGTATTTTCATCAAGATTAAGTGTCTCAGTCAAAGCTGTCTTTAATTCGTTAAATGATGTTACAATTCTATTCTTATTAGAATAGTTTTGATATACTAAAATACCTCCTGCCACTAATAGTCCTATCGCTACAATGATTACTATTGTAACAATAATTTTTTTCTTCTTCATAAATTCACTCCTTACCAATATTATTATAAGTAAATTATATCTTAAAAATTTATTAAATCAAAGAGAATAATAAAAAAACTTAAACTTTTACATAATATGACATATTTTATCTAATAATAATAGTGAACTTTAATGGAGGTGATTAAGTGAAGAAAAGAAAATGGTATTTAGTCTTTATAATCAGTAGCATTATTATCATGATACTAATTTATAATATTACTAGTTATTACTATAGTTATAAAAAAGATTTAGAATTTAAAGAAAAAATAGCAGAATACGATTTTGATAAGTTAAAAAAAATGAACTCTGATATAGTTGGCTATATAGAAGTAGATAATACTAATATTAGTTATCCAGTTGTAAAGAGTAGTGATAATAGTTATTACTTAAACCACTCTTATACAAAAGAAAAAAATAATATAGGTTCTATTTTCTTAGATTATCGTAACGACTTAGATAATTTATCAAAGAATAATATTATTTATGGTCATGGTAGACTTGATAATACTATGTTTGGTAGTTTAAATAATCTATTAGATAGTAATAACCTAGATAGTAAAGAAAGTTATTATATAACGCTTTCTACTCCTAATAGTATAATGACTTTTAAAATATTTAGTGTTTATACTATACCTAAAGAAGGTTATTATATTAAGACATATTTTAGTAGTAATAAGTATTTTAAAGAGTTTTTAGAAACAATTATGAAAAGAAGTATTTATAATTTTAATACAGATGTAAATACAAATGATAAAATACTAACTCTTTCTACTTGTAAAGATAATTTTGGTAAAAGGGTAGTAGTCCATGCTAAACTCTTAAAAAAAGAAGAAACTAGCTAGTTTCTCTTATTCTTTATTAAGAATCTTTTTGAAAGCATAACTTGATAAAATAACAAAGATAGATAAAAAGAATATATTTAACAATAATGAGTCACTTGTCTCTGGATTTTCAATAGATTCTTCTAATTCATTAATTTCATCAAGAGTTAGTTCTTCTCCTGAGTTTAGTTCAAATTCAGTATTACCTATTTCTATAACAGCACCATTTGTATCAGCAGGTACCCATATTGTTGGTTTATCAGCACTTTCAGTTGTATTAATGATTTCAGCATTATCAGTTATTGTTAGAGTAGGAGCTTCTGTAACTCCACTACCTTTACCAAGTTCAATACCACCAAAACCATTACCAGATACATCTATTTTACCTACAAATGTAGCATGGCCACCATTTATAAGAAGTCCTGCATTACCACCAGTTAATTTAATATTTTTTAAAGTAACATTACTCTTATAAATTTGTAATACATAAATTCCTCCCCATACAGTATTATCACTACTACTGCTAGAGCCAAACTTTCCTACATACTTAATTGTTTTATTATTACCATCAATAGTAACATCTCTCATTATATTAATCTTCTCAGTTGTTTCTATATCACTACCAAGAATAATAGTAGAGATATTACTATCATTTAAAGCTTCTTTTAGTTCAGCCTGGTTATTAACAGTCTTACTAGTTGCAGCATTAACGTTTATTGTAGTACTTAAGGTAATTGTCAAAACAAATAGTAATAGAATCTTACTGATTTTTTTCATTATTTTCCTCCTTTCCACTATTAGTCTTTGTTATCTTAATAGAAAATATGCAAGAAATTTGTCTAATTTTAAGGGTAATTTTTGGCAAAAAAGAAAAGAGCTTGAAGCTCTTTAGACCAGTAGTAAGACTTCCTGGTGTTGTACATATTATTTATGTACATTATTATAATAACCAGTATTTTCTTAATTATTCATATATTTTTTTAAAAAATTAAGTTATAATTAATTTAATAAGTTTAAAGTAATTATGGGAGGTTTGTTATGAAAAGATTATTAATTACTGATGAAGATATAAAAGAATATGTAAATAGGAATAAAGAAAAATGGATTAGGGAAAAGAAAGAAAGGGATGCTAAATTAAAAAGACTGTTTTCCAGTTATGATTATATGAATTGGCTTAATAGCTTTACTGCTAATACCAAAGGCTTTTCCGATGAAGATTTTCTATATTTCCCTGAAAAAATTTCCAAAGAAGATTTAGATAAAGTAAATAATTTAGGACTATTCTTTGAAGGAATAGAGAAATATGCAGATAAGAATTATATTTATCCAACTATGTATGAGTATCAATCATATTATGGTATAAAAGATAATGCTAATGAAGTTTACTATAAAATAGGTGTTATAGAAGGTCAAGGAGGTTCATTTTTCTGTGATAGGGTAGAAGATACCAGTGAACTAGATTTTATAGATTTTAATGATATTATGAATGATAAAGTTAGAGATAATGCGGAAGAGATAGAATTATCTAAAGAAAAAGGGAAAGTGTATAAAAAAATAAGAAGAAAACTACTTTTAAGTTGCTTTGAGAGTAGTTTTTTCTATTTATTAAATATTAGTCATATAACCAGTAAATATTTTTCTTTTTACTTTTTCGTTAATAGTTTCTTTAATACTAAACTCTTTTATTAGTTGTTGTTGAATAAAAGAAATGCAGTCTTTATATTTGGGTTTTATTTCTTCTTTTATACCAGCGCATAAATACCAAATATATTTGATGGACCAGTTAATATCTACATTAAATCCGTCTCTCGCATCTGCTAATGAATACTCCCCGCAGCAAGCTACGGGGTATCTTTCCAAAGCGATGTTATTTTTTCTGTTGAAATTTCAAATATAACTGCTTGTATTCCGCATCTTGTTTACCTTGATTTTTTACATATTCTTTTATTACCGATTCATTTTGATTTTTTCCTACTGTAGCCACAAAATAACCGTCTGACCAAAACTGTCCTCCCCATAGTTGTTTCTTTACTTGAGGACATTCGACAAAAATTTGTCTTGCTGTTATGCTCTTTATTATTTGAACTATTTTACTAGGTGCATAGTTTGGTGTGCTTTGAACTAGAAAATGTACATGATCTTTATCCGTACCTATCTCTAGAAAAACAATATAGTCATAACGTTTCTCTATCTCAAGACAAATTTGTCGAAGATGTTCATCCACTGTTTCATCAAATACTACACGACGGTATTTTGCTGGACATACAATGTGGTAAACAAGATTGCTTACGTTGTGCGACAAATATAGATATTGACTCTCTTCCATAACATCGCCCTCACTTCGTATTTATAATACTACGTTCGGCCTTACGTTGCAAGCAACGGGGAATTAAACCCTAGACTAATGACCATGCACCGTATGGTCATTAGTTATTAAAAGAGATAAATAATTAATCATTGCTTCATAAGCCTCATCATCATTTATTTTTAGCTTTAAAACATCATATACTGTATTAAATATTTTATCAAAGTCATCTTTACTAATATTTTTCTCATAATTTAATTCAATACTTTTTTCGTCATAATATTGGTATAGGTTTTCTAATAATGAGTTATCTAGATTCTTTTCATCATTTGTTTTACTTAATAGTTTATATATTATTGTATTCATATTTTTTCTCCTCCATTTTATTTTCTGTTAAAGCGATTGTGTCTACAAAGTGCTTTGCTCCTTTTTCAATTATTTTAATTTTATTCAAGTCAATTAACTGGTCAATTAAATATAAATAAACAAAATCTCTGGCATCATTAAGGACATTTTTTACCATACATTCACCAATTAAATTTGCTATTTTGCAAGATTTTCTTTCTTTTAGGATGCTTAATATAATATTATAGTAGTCAGAATATTTTTTGCTTTTAACTTCGCCATTTTCTAATGTCCTTAATTCACTATTAATTTCAACTAATTTATTCCATTTTTTAGCATAAGTTTCAATTTCATCTTTTGATAATTTTTTTTCATATTTTAATACATCATTAACTTTTTTATAATCTAAGAAGTTAATGCTATATTGTAATTCATTATAATCACTGGAGAAAACAATATTAATTGTGTTTATTCTATCTTTTAAAAAGTTACATAGAAATAGTAATAGCATATAATCATCATCATTTTTCTTAGAGGACCAAATTCTAATTACTGTATGGTTTGTGATGTTATTTGATATTTCCTTTAATATATCATTATAGTTATATGTATAATTATAGTCATAATATTTTTGATAAAGTTTTTCTAGAAATCCTAAATGATTATTTTTAATGTCTCCTATTGATAGATGCATTTCAAGTGCAAAAATTGTATAATTTTTTATGTTATTCTTTTCATAATATTGCTTTAAACATCCTAAAGCTGAAAAGTTTTCACAAATATCAATTATTTTCATATCATATCACTGCCTTTTTATATTTTTAGGGTTTTATATTACCTTGATGTTTTTGTATTTTTTTCATATATTTATCTAAATCAATGCTAGAAACTCGATTAATAAATGTATCAACTGTTTCTTTTGATAAAATACAATTTTTATGGGGAAGTCTTTGATAATACTCGCCTGGATAATCTTTATAATCATCTTTGCTAATACGATATTTTTGTGTTAAATAAAGATTCAAATGGTCGTAAGCAAAATATAAATCTTTACAAAAATCATTATAACTGGCATTTAGTAAATATTCTTCTGTAAAACATTCTTCAAAGAATAAATAATCTGTTACTAAACGTAAAAATTATCCTAGTTTAAATTCGTCTAGACTTTCATTTTCGTTCAAAAAATTATATAAATTTACTTTGCTACGTACATGACTTAGATTATCTTTACCACGATATACTTTAGTATAATGTGTTTTATTGTTAGCTTTTGTTGTGTCTGGATAAAGAGTACCAGCAATTACTTTTTATAATTTAATTCTTTATGATTTTCTAAATATTTTTTAGCGATAGCTAGATGAATTGTAGCAGAAGCCATAATATCACTCTTTCTAAATTGATGTAAATTAATTTCTATAAATATTTTATCATAGATTTAAGTATATTAAAACTCGAAACAAAAAGCTCGAGTTTATCTTCTAAACTGGTGCGAGTAATCAAGTAGTTTCAAACTTTTTTCGCAAAATTAGACAATCGATACAATATTTGTATCAATCTCTAATACTATTTTACCATGAAACTCAAGAAGTGCAAAATTTTATTTTAGCATTTTGTAATAATCTTCTCTCCAATTTTTGGTTTTACCATTACTTCTTTTGTAGTTCAATGATCCATATCTATAATTATCATCATTTAGGATTTCAATTTTTTCAACATCATTTAATGATATTCTCCATACACAACCTTGTAAAATATCACTATCTAATGTAATACATTTATCAAAACTATCTCTTATCTTTTTACATATATTTAAAAATTCTTTATCTTCTCTATGTGTTTCATATTTATCTAGTCTGACATATGCTTTTAATTCTTCTAAAGTTATATTTTTTTCTTTGAGCAACATATCAAATTTTTCTTTATCCATAATATTATCAGGAATATAAACATTGTTTAATAGGAAAGAATATCTTCTAAAATCTGTAATAAAAACATCTTTTTTGTTTTTTCTAAAAGTGATTTTAACATCAAATCCCTTAACTGGTTCTCCTTTGTGTTTTTGTGGACATATATTGTTATAGCATTTCACCCAACACCAAATAGGATATTTAGTATTATATTTGTTTTCTACTTGTTTATTCATTTTTTCTAAAACCCATTGATAAGTAGGTCCTGCCTTTTTCATATTAATAAATTTTTCATTACACTCTAAATACCCTTTATTAACTAAATCTTTTAATGCATCAAAAGACTGAAAAGTTACTAATCTCATAAATTACCTCCAATCAACTTTTTCTAAAAAATTTAAAGGACAATTTCCATTTTTAAAACTGATACTAATATGATTTAATGTGCTAAAATTCATTAAGAGAGCATCATCGTATTTAGAAAAATATTCTTCTTGTGAAATTGTTTCATACCATTGTTTGTCTAATAATCTATTATCACTATTACTCATATCATATCCATAAAATATATCATTTATTGATTTTTGAATTTCTTCATCATTTATATTAATTCTGTAAATATCCTTACATTTTGCTATTTCATTTATTTTGTTACCTAGTTTTTTATATGGAGCATATCTAAAAAAGTATATATAATTTACTCCATATTTTCCTCTAAAAATATTTAACGCATCAATATATTCTTCACGTGTCAAGTTAGTTTTTTCTTTATATTTTTCTATATTCCAATCATTTAATATTCTATCTTTATATTTTTCAACATTTTTATCAAATAAATTATACATTTTGTTATCATACATATATTGAAGACTTATTAATCCATTGACCATATCAACATCTTTATTTACTAAATGATAAAAATATAATGGTTTATTTGTTTTAATCAATTTTTGAGTATCAATATATTCATAAAATTCATCACAAGTTATATGTTCTTTAGGTTTTTGATACTCATAGATATATAAGAAACAATTCCCACTAACATAACTATGCTCGCTCATGAATATTGATTTTATATCTAATAATAGTTCTAATTCACTTTCATATTCATGAATACCTTTATATGCTCCCCAAGAATGTTCAAACCAATAATGTTTATTATTATTTTCATAGGTTAAAAAGGTGTGAGATGGCAGCATATCGTTGTCAACTATGTAGATAAAATAAGTTTTAAAATTAATATTATTATCTTGGAATAATTTTCTTTCTAATTCCACTTGGTCCCAACATACACCACATTTAGATTTTAATAATTCATCTGGAGTTTGCAAATAATAGAATTTGTAAAATTCATCCTCCCATTTTTGAGGATTAGCATTAATTATATTATCACCATTTTCATCTTTAAAACCATATTCAATAGAATCCATCAAATTCATTATACTATTGATTTTTTGTTCCATCTTTTTTGCCCCAATCTTCATAAGGATCAAATCCATTTTCTTTTTCCCAATTAATATGATTATCTCTTGCATTCTTCACTGCTACACAACCGTTGTTAGATGTTGTACTAGCTCCATCAGTTACTACAAAAAATGGCAAATTATATTTTTTTGCTAATTCTTTTACTTCCAAACAAAATTTTCTGGCTTTATTTAATTCATTATTATTTGGCATAATAACCCATCCTCTCTCCATTAGGCAATTTTTAACAAATTTAGTTTTTCTTATTCCTATACAATTTTACCATAGAATTTTGTTATTTTTAAGACTTACAACTCCAAATCCTCATTTTTATCAATATTTATATTATTTTGAATTATATCTAAATCATTATCATCAATAATTTCTTCTTGATATAGTTCAGTAACGATTTCATCATATTTATTTGATGAAAAGAATTTATCTTGCAAAAAATCTATAAATTTTCGCCATAATTCTTTGGAATAACTTAATGCTTCTTCAAGTTTAGATACTTTATCTTCTAGCTCATCAATTTCATCATTTGCATTATCTAAATTATATTGTAAGGTTTCAATTTTATCATCTCTAATTTTGATTTTCTTTTGAAGATTTTTAACTTCGTTAGAATGATTTTTTAAATCTTCCTCATAATGTTCAAGTATAGTAGTTAAGTCGTTAGTAGATTTTAAATTAGAAGTAGTATCAGTTGTTTGTTTAATATAGTCTTTAATTTCTTCAACTTCTTTATTTGAAATAGTAAAGTTATTTTTATTTAATTTACTAGGTTTTAAATTATCTATAATTTCAGTAATTTGATTAGACTTATTCTGTAAGTTATCGGCTTTATCATTTAATTCATTAAGTCGTTTCTTATTTTTCTCTTTAGTTCACTGCCTATCTGTATCTCTTTTTGTATAACGTTTATCATTTCACCATTTCCTTTCATATCAACAAAAAATCAATCCTTTTTACGGATTGATCTCTATCTAAAGTGCTTCCCTTCCGGAAAAGTTCAACTGGATTCCCTAATGGTGCCGGAAGTAAGAATTGAACTTACCGCTGATCCTTACCAAGGATCTGTTTTACCACTAAACTATACCGGCATTACAACTAAATTTTAGCATAGTTCCCTTACATAATCAATAAACTTTTTTTGACTTAATTTTTAAATATGATATGATAGTATTAACTAAGGAGTGATAATATGCTAGCTTTTACTAAAAGTAGTGAAGATAATATTAATGAAGAAAGAATTGTTAATCAAATAAGAGGTCTAGGTATTGATATGATTCATGAAGCGAATAGTGGACATCCTGGTATTGTTCTAGGTGCTGCTTCCATCATCTATACTGTTTATGCTCATCATTTAAGATTTTCTAAAGATAACCCTAACTTTTTTAATAGAGATAGGTTTGTTATGAGTGCAGGACATGGGTCTGCTTTACTTTATGCAACTCTTGCGATGGCAGGATTTAATATTGAACTAGATGATTTAAAGAGTTTTAGAAAAATAGATTCTATTACCCCAGGTCATCCTGAATATGGTGTTACACCTGGAGTTGATGCAACAACTGGTCCTTTAGGCCAAGGAGTTGCAATGGCTGTAGGTATGGCTATCGCTGAAAAACATACAGAAGCTTTAATTAATGATAAGAAAAATAATATTATTGATTATAAAGTATACTGTTTATGTGGTGATGGAGATTTGATGGAAGGTGTTAGTTATGAAGCTTTATCACTTGCAGGTAATCTTAAACTTAATAACTTGATTCTTCTATACGACTCTAATCATGTATGTTTAGATAGTGATACTAAGAAAACATTTACTGATGATATAGAAGCTAGATTTAAAGCTATGGGATTTAATGTTAGTACTGTTAGTGATGATATTAAAGAGATTGATAAAGCGATTAAAGATGCTAAAAATAGTGATTTACCTAGCTTAATTCAAGTAAAGACAACAATAGGAAAATATTCTCGTAACGCTGGTAAAAATATAGTTCATGGAAAACCTTTAGATGATGAAGATATTACTAGTATTAAAACTGAATTAGGACTAAGAGATATACCATTTACAATCTCTAATGAAGCTTTACAAGACTTTCAAAAACAAATAGATGATAGATGTAGTAATTTAGAAAATGATTTTAATGAAAAGTATAATAATCTTGATGATAAGACTAAAGAATTATTAGATTCAATAATTTCTAATGATAAGAAAATAGAATTAACTAACTTAGATTATGCTTATCCAGAAGAAAGAGTTGAATCATTAAGAAAAGCTAGTAGTAAAGTGTTAAATTCACTTGCTAACTCTAGTAAATTAATCTTTGGAGGGGCGGCAGACCTATCTAGTTCAACTCTAACATATTTAACAGATAAAGGAGACTTTTCTTCTCTTGATTATAACGGTAGAAATATCTTCTTTGGGGTAAGAGAATTTGCTATGGCATCTATCGCTAATGGACTTGCACTATCAGGTTATCGTCCATTTGTCTCTACTTATTTAACTTTTAGTGACTATTTGAAACCTGCTTTAAGACTAACTTGTCTTATGAATTTACCAGTTACTTATATCTTTACTCATGACTCAATTACAGTAGGAGAGGATGGACCAACTCATCAAGCAGTTGAACAATTAGTAGGACTTAGAGCGACACCTAATTTAGAAGTGTTTAGACCAAGTGATAGTAATGAAGTTATTGGTACTTATAAAACTATTTTTGAAGAAAATAAACCAGCTTGTATTATTTTAGGACGTAATGAAACTAAAATAAGAGAAACATCTTCTGTTCCAAATGTTTCTAAAGGAGCATACGTTATAAAACAAGAAGAAAGAAAGCTAGATGGTGTTATTATTGCAACAGGAGAAGAAGTAGATCTTGCTTTTGATGTAGTTAATGCTTTATTTGAAAAAGGTTATGACTTTAGAATAGTATCAATGCCAAGTATTGAAAGGTTTAACCTATTAAGTGATGAAGAAAAAGAAGAGTTATTACCTATTGGTAAAAAGAAATTTATTATTGAAAAATCATCTGCTTACTCATGGTACCGTTTCGCTTACAATGATAACTACTTATTTACAGTAGATAGATTTGGTTTAAGTGGTAAAGCAAGTGATATAAATGCTAAGTTTAATTTTACTAGTGAAGAAATCGCTCTAAAAATAGAAGAGATAATTAAATAATTCGACAATGTTTTTAAAACTTTCTTGTTATAGTTAAGATGGTGATTATAATGAGAGAGTTTTTTATTTTTGAACTTAAAGATGAATTTAAGAATCTATATATGGATAAACCTAGTATACTATATAATATCTTTGAACAGATTTATACTTTAAAAAAAGAAGAATTAAATTATGGATATAGTCTTTTTAGACAATTAACTAAGAAAATTGATAAAGATAAAACAGATAGATATTTATTTGTTAAATATCATCAAAGTATTCCTTATAGTAAAAAGAAAGAGACTCATTACTATAATAATCCTGTTCATGATGAAATTAGTACTCTAGTAGTAAAAAGAGCTTATATGTTAGTTAAAACTAATTATTATGATTGTTTCTTCTTTGATGAGTTAAATAGTATTAATAATACTTATTTTGCCATTGATTTTAAAAATCAAGACTATTTCTTTCTAGATAGTAAGAAAATTCTTGTTTAATTTTCTAATTTAAGGTAATATATTGTTGTAAGGAGAGTGTTATTATGTTACACGATATATTGATGATTTTAATAGGGTTAGTAATAGGAACGATTATTGGTTTCTTTATAGCAAGAACTGTTACTAAAAGATATATGAAGAAGAATCCACCTATTAATGAAGAAATGATTAAAGCTTTAATGATGCAGATGGGTAGAAAACCTAATCAAAAACAAATTAATCAAATGATGAAATCAATGCAAAAATATATGTAGTTTTTGCATTTTTTCTTATAGAAGAAGCATTATTGAAAAGATAAAATAATTAAGAAAGAAGTTGATATAATGGATTATCTATATTTAAGTTATTATTCTAACGATATGCCTAAAGATGAATTAGAATTGTTTTTTGAATATCAAGAGGCAATAAAAGAAGACTGTAAAAGAATTAAATATATGATAAGTGATTATGAAAATACTGAACAAAAGAAAAGATTAATTTATTTTTTAGATTTAATTAGTTCTAATATAGTTAAAAGTAGATTTAAAAATCTTCAAGAAGAACTTTTAAATATGGAGCTTAATATTTGTCTTAATTATAATTATGTTATTTTTTCTTTTTATGTATACGATGAAAATGAAGAAATATATTCAGACACTCCTGCAATAGGAATTATGGCTAGAGATATGAGCATGGTATGTTGCGTTGAAGAGATTAATTCAGTATTTAGAGATGATGAAGAAGATTGTGAATTTAATCGTGGCTATGATTTAGTTTTTAATTTTACAATAGATAAAAAGAAAAGGACAATTAATGAATATCAACTAGATATGGAAGAATATACTATAAGTTTGTTTCAAAATGCTTTTCATCATCCAGAAAGCATTGTAAATCATCCAGATAAAGTTCTCATTAAATATAAGTGATTATACTAAGAAAATCTATAAAACTTGCTTTTGTTCGCTTGTTTTATAGATACATTTATGATATTGTATAGATGGAATACTTAGTAATGGGTGTTTTGCCTCTTTCTATCTTACTTGATTTCAGGGGGTAGAAAGGGGAAATGTCTATGGGTAAGAAAGACTTTTTAATAGTTATATTATTAATTATTATCATATTGTTGATTATTTATAGATAGAAAAGCACCCTATTACAACTTTGTAAATAGGGTGTTTACTCGAATAAATATTTGAGGCTAATACCCATCTGCAAAACTAAGTATTCCTCATTTTTATTTATATGTAAGTTTTCCTTACATATTCATATTATCATAAAAATATCTTTTTTTCAAGTTGTCAACAAAACCTTTTTGTGGTAGAATTTAATTGTTATTTATTGCCCCATAGCCAAGTGGTAAGGCAGTGCGCTCTGACCGCATTATGCGTTAGTTCGAATCTAACTGGGGCAACCAATTAAGATAATTATTTTTAAATAGATGGAGTGATTTAGATGAATAAAGAACTTGCGGATTTATTATTTCCAAATATCAAGATAACTGTTGATGAGATAGAAGCAAGGTATCCCCTTAGAGATTTAAAAGATGGTGCTTATGTTACAAGATTTGCGCCTTCTCCTACAGGTTTTTTACATGTTGGAGGTTTATATGGCTCTTTCCTTGACTCTATGCTTGCTAAACAAACAGGTGGAGTTTTTTATCTTAGGGTAGAGGATACTGATAGTAAAAGAGAAAAAGAAGGAGCATTTACTGCTATTCTTGATGGACTTAAAGCTTACGGTTTTGTTTATGATGAAGGACCTGATAAAGGTGGTGCCTATGGACCATATATTCAGAGCGAAAGAGCAGAAATATATCAAGTTTATGCTAAAAAGTTAGTTAGTGAAGGTAAGGCATATCCTTGTTTTATGAGTGAAGAAGAAATCGCTGATATAAGAAGTGGACAAGAACTAAGAAAAGAAAAAATTGGTATTTATGGAAGTTATGCCGTTGATAGAGATTTAACACTTGAAGAAGTAAAAGAACATCTTGCTAATGGTGATAGTTATGTTATTCGTTTAAAATCACCAGGGGATTCTCATAATGAAGTAATCTTACATGATTTAATTAAAGGTGATATTGTATTACCAGAAAACGATATCGATGAAGTAATACTAAAAAAAGATGGCATTCCAACTTATCATTTCGCTCATGTTATAGATGACCATTTAATGCATACAACTCATGTTTTAAGAGGTGATGAATGGGTTCCTAGTTTTCCTAAACATTTACAACTTAACCAAGTTTTAGGATTTAAACCTTGTAAGTATGCACATCATGCACCTCTTACTAAAAAAGAAGATGGTAAAATCCGTAAGTTTAGTAAGAGAAAAGATCCAGAATTTGCTGTTAGTTACTATGAAGAAGCAGGTATACCTAAAGAAGGTGTTAGACTTTATCTTGCAACACTAGCGAACACTAACTTTGAAGAATGGTATTTACAAAATAAAGATAAATCTATTGAAGATTTTAAATTCTCATTTAAGAAAATGCCTACAGGTGGAACTTTATTTGATATGGAGAAGTTAAATAATATCTGTAGAACTTTTTTTTCAAGAGTTAGTGCCGAAACTATTTATAATGATGCTTTAGAGTATTATAAAAAGTATGATAAAGAGTTCTATGATTTAATGGTTAAAGATAAAGACAAGTTAATTTCTTTCTTAAATATAGAACGTGATAGTAAAAGGCCTCGTAAAGATATTGCAACATATAAAGACATTAAAACAGAAAGTGCTTATATATTTAATGATTTATTTTATAAAGATAGAAATGAAACATATAAAGATATAGATGATAAAATCGATTATGATGTTATTAATAAATATATAGATATATATCAAGACTTTAATAGTGAAGATGAGTGGTACAATCAAGTTAAAGTACTTGCCGAAGAAATGGGTTATGCTCCTAGTGTTAAAATGTATAAAGAAGATCCAACTCTATATAAAGGACATATAGGAGATGTATGCGAGATGATTAGACATCTACTTACTGGTAGAGTTAAGACTCCTAATTTATATCAATTATTAAAGATTATTGGAATAGATGAATTTAAAAATAGAGTAGAGTTTTATAAGAATTAAAGAGTTAGTTTTTTAAATAAACTAACTCTTCTTTGATATTCTCTAAACATAACCATTTAGTTATTAAATTTATCATGTTAAAATTCGTATTAAAACCATTATAATAGATATACTATTAAAGGATGGTGATAATATGGAAATTAAAAAAGAAATACTTGAAGAAATAAGTAATAACTATATACAAGGTATTGAAAATAAAACAGTAAGATGTGCCCTTGTAAACAACAATATAAGAGATATTATGAGAAATAAAGAAAGAGAAGGACAACTACTATTTAATTTTTCTATTAACCTTGATACTTTAAAGGCTGTAAATCAAAAAAATGCGAATAATTCTTTTATATATGCAGGGTGTAATGTATTAAGAGAGTCTATATGTAAAAAATATGATTTAGAAAATTTTGAAATTTCTCAAAGTTATATATCTTTTTATGATAAATTAGAAAAATGTAATTATATAATGGAAAGTTTAGCCCAACTTAAAGATAAAGATGCAGGTGATAGAGAAAGATACTTTTTATTAACAAAAGGTATAGAGGACGGTGGAGTTTGGGATTTCTTTTCTAATATTATTAACAAATATGGTTTTGTTCCTAAAACAGCAATGAGTGATACATATCAAAGTCTTAATCCAGATGAAATGAATCATCTACTTAACAGAAAATTAAGGCAATTTAATGCAAGATTACTTACTAGTAATGAGAATTTAGATTATTTAAAAAGTTTATATTTAGATGATATTTATAGAATACTAGCTTGTTGTTACGGTGTTCCACCAAAACAGTTTGATTTTGAATATACAGATAAAGATAAAAAATATCACATTATTAAGGGAATAACTCCTTTAGAATTTTATCATGAATATACTGATATAAATATAAATAACTATGTATGTATTACTAATGTACCAACTAAGGATAAAACTTTTAATAGAACTTACGTAGTTAAATATTTAAATAATGTTATAGAAGGAAAAACACCTATATTTCTTAATCTTCCTATTGAAGAGTTAAAAAAACTTGTTATTAAACAATTACAAGCCAAAGAAGTAGTTTGGTTAGGTTGTGACTTCAAAAAAACAATAGATAAAAGAGATGGAATATTTGATGATATGAGTTTTAATTATTATGATACCTTTAAAACTGATTTCTTTATGACTAAAGAAGAAGCTCTTGATAATTATGAAAGCTCAATGAATCATGCTATGATAGTTACTGGAGTTAATTTAGAGGATAATAAAGCAACTAAATGGAAACTTGAGAATAGTTGGGGTGAAGATGTAGGTAATAAAGGATATTTTGTCGCAAGTGATTCTTGGTTTGAAAAGTATGTATATCAAGTAGTTATTAATAAGAAATATTTAACTCAAGAACAATTAGATGAAATGTCATATGAACCAGTAGAGTTAAAACCATGGGATCCTTTAGGAACATTAGCATAGATTAATTAATTTATTTGTGTTATAGTAGTAAATAAGAAAGAAGGAATTAATATGATAGATGAATTAAAATATCCTAGAGCATATGCCCTTATGAAAGTACCTAAACAAAAGAGTGATGGAGGTTTTTATATTGTATCCCCATGTTACATAGTTAAAGAATTATTAATTCATATGGCAGATGGTAGAAATGAAAAAGGTTATGAAATTGTTTATCCTAGAAGAGGTTATAATAGTAGAGAAGAACAAATTCCAGAAATAAACAAACTTGACTCTTGGGAATGCATTAATGGTTTTATTACAGACTATATAACATATGATTATGAAGAAGCAATTAAAGAAAGAGATAGAGTAAATTCAAGTCTATTAGCAAGCTTACGTCCTAAAGAAGGAGAGACCTTTGGAGAAATGTATAGACGTTGTAGAGAAGAAATAGAATTTTATCAAGAAGAACTAAATAAAATAGAACCTAAAGAACAAGTTAAGAAAAAAATAAAAACACCTGCAAAATAGTAGGTGTTAAATACTTTAATGGTAGCCTGTACGGGGTTCGAACCCGTGAATACGAGCTTGAGAGGCGCGCGTGTTAAACCACTTCACCAACAGGCCATAACAAGTTACTAATAAATTTTAGCACACTTTTTTTAAACATGCAATACTTGTCAAGAATAAAAAAATATGATATAATACTCTTCCTATGGAAAGGCAGTGATTTATATGATAAGTTTACCATTAATGATAAATGATGTAATACTAAAAGTAACTATTAACTTTAAAGATTTAGAGGTAAAAAAAGATAGGTTAGATTCAGGAGCAAAAGATGTAAAAGAAAGTGACATAATTATTGGTAAAACTCATCTTAAAGCTTATGAAGATACTAAAAAACCTATTACAGATCCTAAAGCTATTACAGACTTTATTAGAAGAAATGTTAATTATGGAAGCGAGAATGCTAATTATATCGAAGTAAATACTAAAAGATATAAAGATAGAGATTTCTATGATACTTATATAGTTACTGCTCCATCATATAAACCTAATGAAGTCAATGATTATATTTATGGTACACTTGTTAATAATATTAGACTTAGTAGTCCAGATAAAATAAAGAAAACAAATATATCACTTGCTAGTATTGGCTTTGATGAGTTATTTAATGGAGAGTTTTATAATAAAATTGCAAGTATTAAAAATAATAATCCTAATCAACTATATATTAGAAATAGTTTAATGAATGCTGGATGTGAAAAACAACTAGAAATATTAGATTTCCTTAATACTTTAAATTATGAGAATAGTAAAAATAATGATGTTTTATTAACTGATGAATTAGATACAGTTAATGCTTTCTTTAATGATTCTAACAAGATAAATAACTTTTTAACAAATTATAAAAATACTGCTATAAATAATTATGATAGTTATATGTATCTAGCTGCTTTAAATACCATAGTAAATGGAAGAAATTTAGAATGGCCAGTACTTTCAGAAGAACAACAAAAAATACTTATCAAAAAATTAAATTCTAATAGTAGGGTTGCTTAATTATGAAGTTTAATAGATTAGAGAACTTAATAGGTTCTTTTTCTTTAGAAAAGTTAAAAAGCTCTACTGTTCTAATTGTTGGCCTTGGAGGAGTAGGGGGATATGTTGTAGAAGCACTTACAAGAAGTGGTATTGGTAATTTGATATTAGTAGATTATGATAAAGTCGATATTACTAACTTCAATAGACAAATAATTGCTGTTAATGAAAATATTGATAAGTATAAAGTAGATTGTTTTAAAGAAAGAATAGAAAGTATTAATGAAGCGTGTAATGTTATTTCCTATAACTTAAGAATTGATAATGATAATATTAAAGATATTTTTAACACTAAAATAGATTTTGTTGTTGATGCAGTTGATGATGTAAGAGCAAAGGTATCTATTATTAATTATTGTTTAGAACATAACATAGACTTTATTAGTTCTATGGGTACTGGTAATAGATTAGATTCAAGTAAACTTACTATTACAACTTTAGATAAAACTTTCAATGATCCACTTGCAAGAAGCATTCGTTCTAAGTTTGATAAGAGTGTACAGAAAAAAATAACCGTTTGCACATCAACCGAATTACCTTTAAAAGTTAAAGATAAATCTGTTATAGGTTCAAATGTCTTTGTACCTAGTAGTGCAGGACTTTTAATAGCAAGTTATATAGTAAGAAAAATAAACGAGACTAAATGTTAGCCTCGTTTTAAAATTTCCTATATAGTCCTACAACTTTACCAAGTATTGTAACTTCATCTAATATTATAGGATCCATTGTATCATTTTCTGGTTGTAATCTAAAATGACCATTTTCTTTATAAAATGTTTTAACAGTCGCTTCATTGTTATTATTCATAGCAACTACGGTTTCACCATTTCTAGCAGTATTACATCTTTCAACTATTAAGATATCACCATCATATATACCTACATTAATCATAGATTCACCACTTACTTTTAAAGTAAATATTTCTTTTTGATTACCAAATAATTCAGTAGGTAAAGCGAAAGTCTCATCAGGTCGTTCTATCGCCTCAATTGGTGTACCTGCAGTAACTTTACCAAGTAGAGGTACTTTAACAACCTCATCATCATTATCTAAGTATTCATTATCAACTAATACTTCAATTGTTCTATTAGTACCGCTACCTTTCTTAATATATCCTTTTTTTACTAGCTGTTTAATATGAAAATGAATAGTAGCAGGACTAGATAATTTCGCTTCATCTCCTATTTCTCTTACAGTAGGTGGATAACCATTTTTTGCAATTAATTTCTTAATAATCTGTAATATATCATACTGTCTATCAGTTAGTTTTTCCATTTGACACACTTCCTCCTTTATTTGTATCTAGTTTAGCATATAGACTGTAAAATGTCAAACAAATCTTCGAAAATATATTGACATAAACAACTGTTCGATATAAAATGATATCAGAAAGAAGGAGTGATAGATATGTTAAATTTAAAAAATATTTTAAAAACTGCTATTGGAGTTAGCCTAATCTATATGATGGCTGTTGTTCTTACTTTATTTATGTGTGATCGAGTTAACGAGTTAGAGAGTAGTGAAGAGGAAATAATCAACACTACAGTTGCTTTATCTTTAAAATAATTTTAAAAACTCCCTAGTAGTGTGGTACAATAAATAAAGAAAGAGTGGTTAGATATGAAAAAAATAATATTAGTTGATGGAAATAATCTTTTATTTAGGAGTTACTATGCTACTAGTTATAGTGGGGTTATTATGAGAAATTCTAAAGGTTTCCCTACTAATGGTTTATATGGTTTTATTAATATGATGAATAAAATTATTGAAGAAGAAAAACCAAGCTATATTATGGTAGCTTTCGATAAAGGTAAGACTTTTAGACATGATAAATATGATTCATATAAAGCAGGTCGTAAAGAAATGCCAGATGATTTAAGAAGCCAATTTCCTAAAGCTAAGGAAGTTCTTGATGCTTTAGGTATTAAACATTTTGAAATAGATAATTATGAAGCGGATGATATAATTGGTACTCTTGCAAAAAGAGTAGATGAAGAAGATGAATTTATCGCTACAATTATCTCAAGTGATAAAGATTTATTACAGTTAATTAGTGATGAAGTAGATGTTAAATTATTAAAGACTAAAGGCTCTATTAGATTTAATAGAGAAGTATTTAAAGAATTTTACAAAGTAGAACCTATTAATATGATTGATCTTAAAGCTTTAATGGGAGATATGTCTGATCATATACCTGGTGTTAGAGGAATTGGTGAGAAAACTGCAATTAATTTATTAGAAAAATATAAGACTTTAGATAATTTATATGCTCATGTAGATGAATTAACTCCAAAGACTAAAGAAAAATTAGTAAATGATAAAGATAATGCTTATATGAGTTATGATCTTGCAACTATATATAGAAATGTAGATATTCCATTTAGCTTAGAAGATTGCAAATACAAAGGATTTAATAGAAAAGAATATATAGAAATTCTAGAAGAATTAGAGTTTAAATCATTGCTTAAAAAAGTTAATAGTATAGATTCAAATAATTTAGAAGAAAATGATACTAATGATGATGATAAAAATATAAAAGTAAAAGAGATAGATATTAAAGACTTTGATAGTAGTAAAGAATATTCCTTTTATATAGAAATGGATGCTTATAACTATAATGAGTCAGTTATTATAGGAGTTAGTTTTACAAATGATAGTGGTACTTGTTTTATAAAAGGAGAAGATGTTGTTAACTATAGAGAGTTATTTGAAAATGATACTCCTAAATCTACTTATGATGTTAAGAAGTGTTATATTCTATTAAATAAACTAGGTATAAAATTAAATAACTGCAACTATGATGCCATGATTGCATCATATCTATTAGACTATAAAATGAATGATGATATTACTACTTTAATGAATGATTTAAAGGTAGAGATTAAGTCCTTTGAAGATACTTATGGAACACTTAAAAGAAGAAAGAAAGTTGAACTTGAAGAAACAATTAAACAGTGTAACTTAAAGAGTAGTTTTATCTATAATACTAAGAGTGATTTCTTACTTAAAATAGATGAGTATGGTGAGACTAAATTATTTAGTGAAATAGAGATGCCTTTAGCATATGTCCTTATCGATATGGAACTTACTGGTATTAGAGTAGATAAAGATTACTTATTAAAACTAAAAGATGAGTTAGAAGTAAAGATAAAAGACATGGAAGAAGACATATATAATGATGCTGGATGTGAGTTTAATATTAGTTCTCCTAAACAATTAGGTGAAATATTATTTATAAAGTTAGAACTACCTTATCCTAAAAAGAGAAAAAAAGATGAGACTAGTTACTCTACTAGTAGAGATATTTTAGATAAAGTAAGTCCATATCATCCTATAGTAAATAAAGTATTAGAATATAGAATGCTTACTAAGTTATATGCTAATTATGTAGTTGGACTTTTAGATAAAATAAAAGAAGATGGTAAGGTTCATACTATATTTAATCAGTGCTTAACTAGGACAGGTAGACTTTCATCAACTGAACCTAATTTACAAAATATCCCTATTAGAAGTGATTATTCGAGATTAATTAGAAAAGCTTTTATACCTGAAGATAACTCTATTATTATGAGTTCTGATTATTCACAAATAGAGTTAAGAGTCTTTGCATCACTATCTAAAGCGACTAACTTAATTCAAGCCTTTAAAGAAGATAAAGATATCCATTCTAAGACTGCTAGTGATATTTTTAAAGTAGATATTAAAGATGTAGATAAATCCATGAGAAGAACTGCTAAAGCCGTTAATTTTGGTATTTTATATGGTATTAGTAGTTTTGGTCTATCAGAAGATTTAAAAATAGATGTAGGTAGTGCTAAGAAGTTTATGGATAATTACTTAGAGACTTATCCAGGTATTAGTGAATATATGGATAAAGAAAAAAGAGAAGCTTATAAGAATGGTTATGTTACTACTATTATGAATAGAAGAAGAGTTATTGATGAGTTAAAGAGTAGTAACTATATGGTAAGAAGTGGAGGAGAGAGAATGGCTCTTAATACTCCTATTCAAGGAAGTGCTGCCGACATCCTTAAAAAAGCGATGGTAGACTTATATAGTGAGATGACTAAAAGAAATTTAAAGAGTAAAATACTTATTCAAGTACACGATGAACTTGTTTTAAATGTTTATAAAGATGAGTTAGATGAAGTTAAAGAGTTAGTAAGAGATAAGATGGAAAATGTTATTAAGTTAGATGTTCCTTTAAAAGTAGATATTGAAACAGGTAATGACTGGTATGAAGCTAAGTAGGTAATTATGAGAATAGTATATTGTGGTTATGATTTCTTCTATGGTTGTTTAGAAGAATTAGTTAAAGATAAGAACAATACCATTGTAAAGATATTTACTTTTGAAACTGATAATAAATATAACTTTAATAATAAAATAAAATCTATTGCAAATAAAAACAGCATACCTATTTTTTATGATAAACCAAGTGAAGAAGAACTATTTAGATTGTTTTCAGAAGATAAAGTTGATGTAATAATTACAGCAGGTTATATTTATAAAATACCAATTATTAACCATCCTAATTTTAAAGGAATTAATATCCATCCTACACTTTTACCTAAAGGAAGAGGTCCATGGCCTTTACTTTGGATAATTTTAAATAAAGAAAAATATAGTGGAGTTACTATTCATAGATTAACTGATGATATGGATAAAGGACCAATACTTTTACAAGAAAAGTTTAAGGTATTAGATAATGAAGATTTAGAGACACTATCTTGTAGAAGTCAAGTACTTGCTAAAAAACTTATAATTGAAGTAATTAGTAATTTTAATTATTATTATGATAATGCTAAAGAACAAGAAGAAGGAGAATATTATCCTTATCCAACAGATGAAGATATGACATTTAATGGTTTTATGAAAGTAGATGATATTGATAGAATAATAAGAGCTTTTGGTAAGTTTGATTCCTGTACTAGTTTTTTAGGTAAAAACTTTTTAGTACATGATGCGACTTGTTGGAAAGAAGAACATAAATATAAACCAAATACAATTGTACATATTACTAATAAAGAAGTGCTAATGGCGGCGCTTGATGGTTTTGTCTGTATTAGATATTATGAAGAAGATAATGATTAAGAAGTAAAGGAAGTGTTATATATGCCCGAAAAACCAGAAGTAATTACAGTAAGTAAGACACTAGAAAAGATTATTATAGGTAAAACTATTAAGAAAGTAGATGTATACTGGGATAATATAATTATTGGTGATAAAGATGAATTTAAAAAAAATTTAGTGGGTGAGAGGATAGAATCTATTACAACAAGAGGTAAATGGATAGTTATCTTTCTTACAACTAAGGCTTTGATATGTCATTTAAGAATGGAAGGAAAGTTTTTCTTTAGAGATCCTAGTGTAGTTAAAGAAAAGCATGAACACGTTATTATTACTTTTACTGATAATACTGATATGAGATTTAATGATGTTAGAAAATTTGGAAAAATGGCATGTTTACCAAAAGAACAAATTTATAATTTAAAACCACTTTCTGATTTAGGATTAGAGTATTATGATAAAAGCCTAACTCCTAGTTATTTATTAGAAGCTTTAAGAAAAAAGAAAGTGCCTATTAAAACAGCTTTACTTGATCAGTCAATTATTACAGGTATTGGTAATATTTATGATGATGAAATCCTATTTGCATCTCATATTAACCCTTTAAGGAAAGCAGATAGTATTAATATGGAGGAAGCGAATGCTATTATTAAAAATACAAAAATAATATTAGATAAAGCTGTTACTATGGGAGGTACTACTATTAAGAGCTTTACATCAGCAGAAGGTGTACATGGCTTATTTCAAAATGAATTATCTGTTCATGGTAAGAAAGATGGTATTTGTCCAGACTGTGGAAAGAAACTTATTGTTACTAAAGTAGGAGGAAGGGGAACATACTTTTGTCCTAAGTGCCAAAAATAATTTTTTGACAAAAATATATATTTATGATACCATGAATATGTAAAAGAAATTTACATACAATAAAAAAAAGAGAACATTTAATGTCGCTTGTGTTAAGTGTTTCTCCTGTAAAAGGGTACGCACCTAATTCAACAGTTGTGATTTAGGTGGCTTTTGTTTTATATTGCTAGAAATAAAAGACTTATGGATAAAAAAATCATAAGTCTTTTAAAATGGATTATATCTGTCTATTATCGTTGGCTTTGTATTAAATAATTCTAGGTCTTCCTTACTTAAATATTTCTTATTAATTATTACCATAAGAACAAAATCATTAAAGAAATTATCATTCATTATATAATAACCATCTTTATATAATTTATCTCCATAACTATTTTCAACTTTCCATCTAATAGTTTTATTATCCTCAATATGAACTCCTGTTATAACCATTAAATGTTGATAGTAAATATCAAAGCTATTTAAAGCTTCTTCTTTAGTTAATAAATCTATATTAAATACCTCTTTATAATTATATAAATTAGAATCTAATATACCTGATTTTCTATCTCTCATTTTATCAATATTACAGGCAAAATAAACTGGCATACCATCTTTTAATTGTCTAACTGCTAAATCCTTTAGTATTTCGATAGGTTTATTAATAAATTCAACATATTCGCCATCTATATTTTCATTATATTCTTTTCTATAAAGTTTACTATATTCAGTATTATACATAGGAACATTGGCAATACTTACATAATCATCTAAGTTGATAGATAAATATTTATTTTTAAATTCTATAGGAGTTATATTTTCTAATTTAATTAGTTTTCCATCTTTATCTTTATATTCATATGTGAAAGATAGATGAATAGAGCCTAAGCATTTAGATAAGAGGTTATAATTTTCGTTTAACATTTCTTCTTTTTTTAGATAAAGTTTATCCTTTGAAGTGTTATTCTCTTTTAATTTTAGTAATTTAAACATATCTTTCTTTACTTTTTCATTATAAAGTCTTCTTAGCTGTTCAGAGTTTTTACTATCAAATGTTTTAGGCATCACATCTTCTGGAACTAGACCATACTTATTAACTAGCTCTTTGAAGAATGTAAAACGTCCTCCTTCATAAAATGCATCCTCTATATAATATTTATTTACTTCAGTTTTTAAATCGAAATTATCTTTTTCAATTATTCTGTTATAAAAAGTATTAGCTTTTTCTAGTTTATCAAAAAAAGAAAGATAATTTACTGATAAATTTATATCTGTAGGTAAAATGTTAAGATTATTAGCAATATTGCTTTCAATAAAATTTATTCCTGCATAAAGCCAACATAGCCAAGAATCTTCTTGGTCATATATTTTAGTATTAGGCAATTCTATATTAAAAACATTTGGAGTTCTATTAATAATATCAGTATTTAAGCAAAAACTTTCCATGCCTATTTTTTTCATAGCATTTTCAACTATTTTGTTATTTTTATCATTATTGTATTCATTATAAAATTTTTGAATTTGTTTGTAATCTATATCTTTCATATATATCCTCCCACTTAATTATACATTTTTTTAAAACTAATGTCATCATCTCTACTAATATTTTTTTGACAAAAGTTAATATGTATGATACTATGAATATGTAAAAGAAATTTACATAAAATAAAAAAGAGAGAACACTTAATAATGGCATGTTGAGTGGCCTCGAATAATAAAATTATGTTAAGAACCACCTAAATCATTGCTGAGCTAGGTGGTTTCTTCTATATTAAAGCAAGTATCATGAATAAAAATATGAGATTTTGAAGAAATAATATGATGATTAAGGAAGAAATTAAGCAATCTTTCTTTTTCATATATTAGCCTCCTTTCTGAGGCTAACCACTGTTTAATCCTATTAAATGTTCTCTATATAAATAGTATCATATTAATTTCTCTATAGCAAGAAAAAATGTAATAAATTAGTTACGAATTTTCGTAATATAATTTAAGAAAAAGACTCTTTTAATTTTAATCAAACTATGCTATAATTATATAGCTTGATTAGAAGGAGTGAAGTAAATAATGAAAAAGACAAAGATTGTTTGTAGTATAGGTCCTGCTAGTAATGAACCTGATGTAATGGAAAAAATGGTTAGAGCAGGAATGAATGTAGCAAGAATTAACTTTTCTCATGCTACTATAGAAGAAAGAGAGAAAGCATGTGCCTCAGTTCGTGAAGTTAGAAAAAAAACTGGTATGAATGTTGCTATTCTTTGGGATACTAAAGGTCCTGAATTTAGATGTGGAATTATGGAAAATGATTCTATTGAACTTGTTCCAGGTGAAACTATTGATATAGTTAAAGAGACTGTTACAGGTACTAAAGAAAGATTTTCTGTTAATCATCCTAGTGCTATTGATTCTCTTAATGTTGGTGATATTATCTTATTAGAGAATGCTAAGATGAAACTTGAAGTTATCGCTAAGTATGAAGATAGAGTTACTTGTAAGATTATTGATGGTGGTGTATTAGGAAACCGTAAGAGTATGAGTGTTCCTGGTATTAAACTTAATATCCCATATGTTAGTGATGTAGATCGTGAAGATATTATCTATGCTTGTGAACATGGAGGAGAATTCCTTGCACTATCTTTTGTTTCTACTAAAGAAGATGTATTAGAAGTTAAAGAAATCTTAAAAGAACATAATAGAGAAGACTTACAAATTATTTGTAAGATTGAGAGTGCTTTAGGTATTGAAAACTTAGAAGATATTTTAAGTGTTAGTGATGGTGTTATGGTAGCACGTGGTGACCTTGGTACCGAAGTACCTAGTGAGATGGTTCCAATCTATCAAAAACAAATGATCAATACTTGTAGAAGACTTGGAAAAATATCTATTGTTGCTACTGAAATGCTTGAGACAATGATGGATAATATTCGTCCAAAAAGAGCAGAAACTAGTGATATTGCTAATGCAGTATTAGACGGTACAGATGCTGTTATGTTAAGTGGTGAAACTACTGTAGGAAAACATCCAATTGAAACAGTTGCTGCTATGGCTCATATTTGTGAAACTACTGAAAAATATGCAAGTTTTGATTATGCTTTTGATATCGAAAGCTTAGATAACATTACTAAATCTATTGCTTCTAATGTTGTACTTAGTACAGATGCACTTGGTGCTAAATTAATCTGTGCTGCTACTATCAGTGGTAGAACTGCAAGAGTAATTAGTAATTTAAAACCAGATGCACCAATACTTGCTTTATGTACTGATGAGAAAACTGGTAGACGTTTAGCTTTAAACTGGGGTGTTTATGCAGATACTTTACCATTCTTAGATACAACTGATGAAGTATTAACACAAAGTGTAGAGAAAGCTAAAGAGTTTATGGAACTTAATGAAGGAGATTTAATCGTAATTACTGGAGGTTTCCCTAATACAGAAACTAAGAGAATTACTAACTTAATGAAGATTGAAGAAATATAAAAATAAGCGAGGATTTTATTCCTTGCTTATTTTATTTCTATCTTAGAATTATCAAATTCTTTAACATCATCAAGTAAAGCTTCATGGATTTTTTCTTCTTTACTGTCTAGATAAACTTCTTCAATTCTATCAACTCTGAGACGTTCTGCTTCTAAAATAGCATCAACCTTTTTAACCGCTTTATCTAAATCATCATTAACAACTACATAGTTATATTTAGGTATTTCATTTATCTCTTCATAAGCTCTTTTAAACCTTTTTTCTATTTTTTCTAAACTATCAGTATTTCTATTAATAAGACGTCTTTTTAATTCATTCATAGTAGGTGGCATTATAAAGATAAATACAGTCTCATCTAACTTTTCTTTAATCTTTAAAGCTCCTTGAATCTCTATTTCAAGAATTACATCTTCACCCTTATCCAAATGTTCTTTAATATATTTCTTAGGAGTACCATAGTAATTACCAGAGTATTCTGCATATTCTAAGAATTCATCATTATTAATATCTTCTTCAAACTCTTCTTTAGATAAGAAATAATAGTTAATACCATCTTTTTCTTCACCTCTTGGTTCTCTACTAGTACATGATATAGATACCCAAGTATTCTTTCTTATTTTTAACAATTCATTAATTATACTATTTTTACCACAACCTGAAGGCCCTGAAATAACTATTAAAAGCCCTTGTTTCTTTGTTTTAACCATATTATCCATATCTTATTCCTCCCTTATAGGTTTCATCTTATATTCAGCTTCTATTAAGCTTTTAGCCTTATCTTTATCAAAAACTAAAGAATATATCTTCGTAATTTGATATTCATATTCTAACATCTTATCTTTTTCTCTTGTAAATTTACTAATAATAGGTATATCTACATATTTTTTTATTCTATTTAAATAATCTCTTCCTTTATTAGAAAACCCTAACAATCTAATATACTTAACTTTCTTAAACTCTTTAGCTTGCACCTTTGTATAATCACATAATATATAAATTAAAGTCCTAGAAAGTCTAGAGTAGGTTAGGTTCTTACTTTTAACTTTATTAATAAGTTCATCAAAACTATAACTATTAAGTATTTCTTTTTTTAGTTTGGTAGCAATACCACTATCTACTAGATTATAGATAGTTAAATCATTGCAACTTATTATTTTATACTTTAAGAGATTAAAATAATCATCTAACTTAGGTATTTTCTTATCTTTTAAATAACTATAAGTGATAGAAGGTACACTGTCTTTAATATCTTTATTATTTAGTAAAGCTTCTCTTATACTAGTTGCACTGGATATACTCCTTATGCTCATATTATCTAATTCTTTACTATGATAATCATTAGTTCTTTTAATAGTATGAGGTGTTATTTTATAATTATTAGAGTAAATTGTTTTTACATAACTAATACCTAAAATATCATTAGGTAGTTTAAAACAATCTCCTGTTATATCTTCTAAAGCTTTAGATAAAGAAGTAGGGTAGTTATAACCCATTCTTAAATAAACTTGTACTAAATTATCAAAATCAGGGTTAGAAAGCTCAGTCTCTACTAATTTTTTAATACCTTCTATATCATCAGATTCACTACCAAATACTAAATCAGTAACTCCTAAATAGTTTAAAATATCAAGAGAACCTTTTGCAAAGATATCTGCTGATGAACAAGAGAAAGGAAAGGGAAGTTCTACTACTAAATCTATTCCATTTTTAATAGCAATTACAGTTTTCTCCCATTTATCTAATATTGATATATCTCCTCTTTCTGTAAAATTACCGCCTAGTACTAATATAATAGGACTATCTGGAAACATTTCTTTAACCTTTTCTATATGATATAAATGTCCATTATGAAAAGGATTATATTCAGCGATAATACCAACTATATGTTTAGACAAGACTAACACCCCTTTCTTAATTTGTTTACTAATTATAACACTGTTTTATCACTTTAGACAATATATAAAGTAAAATAGTTATCATTATTTGATAACTATTTCGTCAATTGATTACTTTCAGTAATTTCTTTTTGATAATCACTTCTTAATCTGTTTTCAATTTCATCAAGTTCTAAAGTAGTAATCTCTCCACCTCTTGAATTTACCTTTTCTATTTCTTCATCATCAAGATAATTAAATAATAAATCTATTTCTCCAGATAAATGAACATATTCTGGACAAAAGTCGTATGTGTGTTCATTATTATTTTCATGTAAATTATAAAATGCCTTAAATTCATCATGATACTCATAATAAATAGGACCATTGCCATTTAAAATATAGAGATTATCTAATTTATTTTCTTCTGTAGGAGTTACCACAATTAGTTCATCCAAATTAAATGTTTCACTGTTTTGTAACTCTTCTTTTTGTTTTACTAATTTATCTATTTCTTTTTCTAGAGAAGAACGTTGTTCTATATACTCATCTAAATATTCTCTTGCTATCTCATCTTGTGATTTAACCTCTGTTGCTTTAGAACTATTAGAATCTGCTTTTCCCATAGCATAACCTGTAACTAGAATAGCAAAACTAAGTCCTCCACCTATAATTTTGTTTTGTAAATCTTTATTAATATTTAAATTTTTCATTTATAATTCCTCCTCTAATAAATGTAGCTGTATTATAACAAAATGCTTTTAATATGTCAATATCACTCTAAATAACTACTATCTAGATAAACTTTAGTATATATTTTATCTTTAGGATAATCTTCTATTCTTTTATTATCAATAATCGCTTGCCTTTGTATTAAGTTTTTATTATATGCCTTCCTAGCACTATCATCATAAGAAGTGATGATTCCTCTATCTTTTCTATCATCAAGTCTTTCTATACCTTGTTCTATTAATTCTAAATATCTATTACTCATAATACTCTCTTTATATTTGTCAATTAAAGCTTTATTAACTTTAACATCAGACTTTTCTAAATTATATACTTCGGCAACTAAAGATAAAGCTTCTTTAAAAGATATATTTTCATATTCTTGTATGTACTTAAAAATATTAGCGCCAAACCCACAGCCAAAACAATACATTAAGTTCACATGATTTGTTACTCCTAGTGAAGGCGTTTTTTCCCTATGAAATTGGCATAAGAACATAAAACTATCGGTTGAATACAATTTCATTCTATCATGAGTATTATTTGCGAGAACAAAAGGTAAAAGACTAGAATTACTCCATAGATAAAAAATATAATCATCATCATAATAGTATCGTGAAGAATTATGATTACATAATACATTTTCAAGTTTCTTATAATAAAGATTATCTTTATAGTTTCGATAGTTAAACAAAAATTCTCTTATTTCATAATAATCTCCAACTTTTAAACCTTCAGTACAACCTTTAATAACAATTTCTTCAACTTTAAGTTGTAAAATCTCATCAATATTCTTATTCATCATATCACCTCGAAACTATTGAATATTATTATACACACTTTTACAAAAACATCAAATAGTTATATAATAATTATGAGGATGATGTTATGAAACTTATAACTGCTTATGAAAATTTTCTTAATTACTGTGAGTTTGAAAAAGGACTTTCTAATAATAGTATTAAAAGTTATGGCTATGATATGAAAGACTATATTAGTTTTTTAGAAAAAGAAAAGATAGATAATACAAAAAGTATAACTAAAGATACTATAACTAAATATCTAAAATACTGTTACCTTCGTAATGAAGATAGTAAAACTGTTGCTCATAAACTTACTACTATTAAGAACTTTCATAACTATTTAGAAAAAGAAGAAAATGAGACTAATAATCCTAGTGAATTTATAGATAGACCTAAAACTACAAAAACACTTCCTCATAGTTTAACTATAGAAGAAGTAGATAAGCTCTTAGATATAGAACTAGATACCCCATTTGACTATAGGAATAAAGCTATGTTAGAATTAATGTATGGTTCAGGACTAAGAGTATCTGAACTTATTAGTCTAACAGTTTATGATATAGATTTTAATAACGATATTGTTAGAGTTAAAGGTAAAGGCAGTAAAGAGAGAATTGTTCCTATTAATGATATAGAAAAGTATTATTTAAATGAATATTTAGATAAAAGACATCTACTATTAAAAAAGAAACAGTCTGATGCTTTATTTTTAAACTCTAGAGGAACAGGTATATCAAGGCAAGGATTCTTTAAGAATTTAAAAGAGATTTTAAAAGAAAAAGGTCTTGATCCTGATATATCTCCTCATAGTTTAAGACATTCTTTTGCAACACATTTATTAAATGGGGGAGCAGACCTTAGAAGTATTCAAATGCTCTTAGGACACTCTGATATTGCTACTACCCGTATATATACACATATTACTAATGAGAAAGTTAGGAATGATTACTTAAATAATCATCCAAGGGCCAAGAAGGAGAATTAATTATGAGATTTAAAAGAATATTTTTAATGGTTTTAGATTCCTTAGGAGTAGGGGAAGCGAGTGATGCAGCAAGTTATGGAGACGGTGGCGCTAATACATTAGGGCATATTAAAGAAAATTATGATCTATTTGTTCCCAACCTTGCTAAAATAGGTTTTCTTAATACTTTAAATATGGATGAAAATACAGAGGTTGATGCCTATTATACAATTGCAAGACCTAATAATGCCGGTAAAGATACTTTAGCGGGTCATTATGAAATGATGGGAATTACTTCTAATATCCCATTTAAAACTTTTAATGAAAATGGGTTCCCTATTGAGTTAATAGATGAAATTGAAACAGTTACTGGAAGAAGAGTTATAGGTAATAAATGTAGTAATGATAACAGTATTATTAATGAACTAGGAGAAAGACAAGTAGATTATGGTTCTTTAATAGTTTATACATCAGCAGATTCAGATTTACAAATCGCTGCTCATGAAGATGTTATTAGTCCTGAAACTTTATATAGTTATTGTGAAAAGGTACGTGAATTAACACTAAAAGATGACTTTTTAGTAGGTAGAGTAATTGCTAGACCTTTTACTGGTAGTAATGGTAAATATAAATTAAATAATGCTGGTAGAAAAGACTATCCAGTAGCACCTCCATCTAAGACTATTTTAGATGATTTAAATGCTAATAACTATAATGTTATCGCTATAGGTAAAATGAATGATATATTTAGTAAAACTAGTATAAATAAGACATTAAAGGCAAATTCTAATATGGATGCTATTAATAAATTAACTAATGTCATGGATAAAAAATTTACTGGATTATGTATGGTTAATTTATGTGATTTTGATAGCTTATATGGTCATTTAAGAGATGTAGATGGTTATGCTAAAGCAATAGAGGAATTAGATGTAGAAATACCTATGATTTTAAATAAACTAGAAGTAGATGATTTATTTATTATAACAGCAGACCATGGTAATGATCCAACTTTTAAAGGAAATGATCACACTAGAGAAAATGTACCTTTGATATTTTATTGTAGAAATTTTAAAAATCCTAAAAGATTAGAAATACAGGATACATTAGCCGTAATTGGTGCAACAATAGCAGATAATTTTGAAATAACACCTCCTGAAATAGGAACTAGTATATTAGACGAACTAGAGTAGGGAAGAGTAGTGTTAATACATAAAAAAAACTAGTAGATGTTACTCTATTAGTTTTCTTCTTCTTGCTTTTCAAAGCTAGCACATACAGTTTGTTCTTGATCACAAACTTCATCTTTTGGACAATCACAGTTGCTACTAACTTGTATTTCATCTAAGTTGCATTCTTTATTATTACTATTATATTTGCAACTATCGACATCACATTTAATATTTTGTTTTTTCATCTTCTATCTCTCCTTCACTATTTATATTTCCCAAAAATAAGTAGTTTATTCCCCTATTTTTAAAATTCACTTCCCCTACTTTGATTTTTAAAAAATAGAGTAGTACTTAATATTAAAGTATTCTTTTTATATATACTATAATATTTAATATAATAAGCAGATAAATTAGCAAAGTATTATAATTAATTAGTGTATAGATATCTTAATCTCAAACAAAGTAATATGATTAAATAATTAATAGAGGTTAAATTAAAAATATTTTAATTTCATAGATAGATGATTAATTATTAAAACAATTAACATAAATTAGTAAGATTTAAAAGATTAACAACTATTAGTCTAAATGATTAAAATATTTAACTTCCTATAATATATATTATGTTAACTAATAAAGCCCAAAAAAGTTTTTCCTTTTCTGAATTTAATATAACATAAAAAAATAAAAAAACAAGGAAAATTAATCATTATCTTCCTCATTTAATAATCTTTCTTTTTCTTTTTCAACTTCTAATTCAAATCTAGCTTGTCTTTTAATGTCTCTTTTACGTAAAAATTTAATAATAATTAATGCTAAAATTAAAGGTAAACCTAACATTAAAAACCAACCAAATAAAGATGTAAAAAGAAATTCAGAATTACTCATATGTATACACCTCTCTACAATTCAATTATATCAGAAAATACAGCACTACTCTCCTACTTCATTAACACTTTACATTTAGTTTACATAATCTAAAATTAAAAGACTTCTATTTATTATATAAAAGTCTTATTTTTATTACACAATCTATATTATACTTTCCTTGATTGAATCTCAGCTATTTTCTCTAGTACTTCTTTAGCATTAGTCTCATTAATTTCACTGTATCCTAGTTCTCTTAATGCTTGTACTTTAGCAGTATTTAATTCCTGAGTACGACTAAGCTTTTCTTCTTTTTTCGCTTCAATATCTTGAACAAATCTCTTATGAGTTTCTGCTATTTTATTTTTAGATGCACCACCATTATGATATAGAGTCATTGCAGAAAATAAAATACTCTCAAATATAAACTGTTTATCTTTATCAAAAGTAAATTCCATTGGATCAGTAAATCCCATAGATTTAGACATATAAGCCAAAATATACCTTAATTCATCAGCAGTCTCCATTGATTGTAAATAATGATATAAATATACATATGTATTATAAGTAGTTTTAGTCTTATCTTCAGCTAATTTTTCTTTTAATAGATTAATTATATCAGCCATTATTTCTTGTTCTTTTTTATTAAAACATTTAAGGTCTGCTAACACTTCTCTATTAGAAGAATCTTTTACTCCTTCATTTAATCTATTTTCAACTTCAATAATGTAATCACTTGTTACAGTAATACCATTTACGCCTTCTTCATCTTCTATATTTAATAAAGCAAGTAGTCTAACTGCTTTTTCTTTAGGCCATTGTGATAAGCTATCCATTGCTAAATAGTTATATAACATTTGTCTTGATACTCCTAAATACTTAGCAAGTCTTACTTTTGAAATTCCAAGTTCACTTAATAATATATTTAATTCTTTCATGTCACACACCACCTATAATACATTTTAATTAGTTTGACAAGTTTAGTCAAGTAAAATCTGTGTAAAATACTTTACAAAAAGAAAAAAGAGATAATCTCTTTTCAAATTATCCTCTATCTCTTTCCATGAATATCCCTCCTACTATTAGTATAAGCATATTTTAAAGTAAATACCAGAGTTTTTTATCATCTTTTCTAACTTCTTTAACAATTCCACCACCTAAACAGTATTCTCCATCATAAAAAACACATGCTTGTCCAGGAGTTACTGCTTTAACATTATTATATCTAACGATTATTTCTCCATTATCTAGATATTCTAGTTTAACAGGAACATCAGGCGCTCTATATCTAAATTTAGCAGTGCACTCTAAAGGTCTTTCATCACAGTTAAAGTTAATAGTCTCTAAAACAGCACTATCTGAATATAAATATTCATTATCCTCTCCTTCTGCCACATATAAAATATTTTTATTTAAATCTTTACCAACAACAAATAACTTATCTTTAGTACCACCAACATCAAGTCCCTTTCTCTGCCCTATTGTATAGTACATAAGACCAATATGTTCTCCTAATACTTCATTAGTATCAATATTAACAATATTACCTTTTTTGTTTGGTAAATAATTCTTAAGAAAGTTTTTAAAGTTTCTCTCACCTATAAAACAAATACCAGTAGAGTCTTTCTTTTTAGCAGTAACTAAATCATATTTTAAAGCAATCTCACGTACTTCCTTTTTATCTTTAATATCTCCTAGTGGAAATAAAACATTTTGTAATTGTTCTTTAGATACTTGTGATAGAAAATAAGTCTGATCTTTATTATGTTCATGACTTCTCATAAGTCTACCGTTTTCAATTTTAGCATAATGACCTGTAGCAATATAGTCAGCACCTAACTTTTTCGCTTCCCTAACAAATAGATCAAACTTAATATATTTATTACACATAATATCAGGGTTAGGTGTTCTCCCCTTCTTTAATTCATCTAAAAAGTAAGTAAAGACGTCATCCCAATACTCTTTAATAAAATCTACTCTATGTAAAGGTATTCCTAACTTATCACATACCGCTTTAGCATCATT